>DBGCRA010000177.1:0-16820 GCA_048359195.1 Candidatus Gallispira sp. | reverse complement strand
AGAACTTTTTTAACTTTTTTGTAAGTTTTTGTTCTTAACTGCTGTTATTTTTATATACTTACCAACAGCAAATAGAAGTATAACACAAGTTACAACCTTTGTCAACAGATATTTTACATTTTTTATTATATTTTTTACGATATTTTTTACATTTCCCTGCTCTTTTCCTTTTTATACTTTATAAAGTTATCAAATACTTCCGTACTATAGTTAATCACAAGTTCTTCAGGAAATTCAGCTTCACTCAAAAGTCTTTCGCATCTTTCAAAGTTACCTATATAAGTGTGATAATGGGAATCACTTCCCAGTATTACAGGTACATCCTGTCTTTTACACTCTTTTAATATATCTATAGCTATACTTTCCCCTCCTGAACGCCCATTATCAGGATTAAATGAGGCATTATTAAGTTCCAAAAGAGTTTGAGTATCTCTTGAAGTTGTTACAACCTTCCTAATATTAATAGGATATCTTGGGTCGCCCGGATGACCTATGATATTTATATAGGGATTGTGCATTGTATTTATGAGAGCTGCTGTATTTTCCTCCTCAGTCCCCGGACTTATACAGGGCAAATGAAGGCTTGCAATAGCTATATCAAGACTTTTTATTATTTTCTTTCTTATGGATTTATCAAGTTTACCCTCATAATCCATAATATTAAATTCTATCCCCCTGAAAATTCTCACACCTTCAATATATTCAGGTACTATTTTTAAATTAAGGAAATGGAGTGCTCCGCATGAACCGGGCATACATGGAGCATGGTCAGTCATTCCTAAGTACTCTATTCCTATTGAAGCAGCATAATGGGCATTTTCGGTAATTGTACTATAGGCATGTCCGCTTGAAATAGTGTGAGTATGCATATCTATTTTATATTTTGACATTTTATATCAGCCTTTCTATTAATTGTTAGTATACAAATCCTTATAAATGTTTTATAATTAAGATAATAAATATGGGCTAAAGGAGGTTTGACAATGAAATCCTACAAAAATAAAACAGTGGTTATCGAAAAGATATGCAGTGTAAAATGTAACTGCTGCGGAAAAGAAATCGCAACAGATAAGTATGGATATACCTCCGATTATTTATCTGTAAACAAAAGATGGGGATACAACAGCAGTTTTGATAATGAAAACCACAGCTTTGATATATGCGAGGATTGCTATAAAAATATTATAGCATATTTTAAAATCCCAATAACAAAAAATTAATCCTCACTCCTACAGCTAAGAGTAAAAAAATCAGTTACCGATGCTTTATTCTTTTTAAGCTCTTTACAGCATTCGTTAATTGTAGCACCCGTTGTGTAAATATCATCTATAATAAGTATATTTTTACCTTCAACAGACACACCCTTTTTAATAGAAAAAGCTCCTTTTATTTCTTTTCGCCTTTCTTCTCCTCCAAGACGGTTTAATGCTCTTGTATTGATCCGTCTTTCAAGGAGCGTCTTATACTCAGTGCCAATAGCCTTTGCCACAATTCTTGCAAGTATTTCCGACTGATTATAACCCCTGTCCCTTAATCTTTTATAATGAAGAGGTACTGCCGTTACATAATCAAAGTCCATATCAGCAATAACATAATCAAGGGCATACTCAGCCATGGCTTTCCCCAAAAAATTGCCATAGCTGTATAACCCTTTGTATTTAAAATTCATTATTCCTTTACGAACAGCATCCTTATATTCAAAAACAGAATGACCTCTGTCAAAATACCGTTTTTCTCTGTTACAAGTTCTGCAGTTACCATTATGATATATTATTCTGCCGCAAATTTTACACCTTTTATGTTCTTTTAAAGCAAAATCACATTCACACTTACTGCAAAGCCACTTCTTTTTAAAATTAAGTATCTCATTACATGATATACAACGATTAGGATATATAATTGAAATAATCCTGTTAATTATTTTCTTCACTACTCTCATTTTTTTCTGTATTATATTTTCTGAAAATCTCCATAAATTCTTCGCCTGAAATATTTTCTCTCTCATAAAGGAACATTGCAATTTCCTCCAACGCAGCTTTATTTTCAACAAGCATTGACTTTGCCTTCTGATGACATTCCTTAATAATTGCAAGAACCTCGTTGTCAAGTTCAGCTACCGTGCTTTCACCAACAAGAGCTACCTTGTCACCGGAAAGATACTTATTTTGTATACTTTCAAGTGCCATCATATCAAATTTGTCACTCATACCATAAAGACTTATCATATTTCTGGCAAGATTTGTAGCCATTTCAATATCATTGCTTGCACCTGTTGTAATGGAACCAAATTCAATTTCTTCTGCACTTCTTCCTGCAAGGTAAACCACTATTTTTGCAATAATTTCATCCTTACTCATAAGATAGCGTTCTTCCTCAGGCATCTGCATAGTATAGCCAAGAGAACCCATTGTTCTCGGAATAATGGTAATCTTCTGAACAGGCTGTGCGTTTTTCTGTAAAGCAGCAGCTAAAGCATGACCAACCTCGTGAAAAGCAACAATTTTCTTTTCATGATCAGACATAATTCTGTCCTTTTTCTCCTTACCTGCTATAACGACTTCAACAGACTCCATTAAGTCCTCCTGAAGCACCATATTCCTTCCAAGTCTTACAGCTCTTAATGCTGCCTCATTTACTATATTTGCAAGGTCAGCACCGCTGGCACCGCTTGTAGCAAGAGCAATTTTTTCAAGATCAATATCATGACCTTTCTTTACATTTTTAATATGCACTTCAAGAACAGCAATTCTGCCCCTTAAATCCGGATTTTCAACAATAATTCGTCTGTCAAAACGTCCCGGTCTTAACAATGCTCTGTCAAGTACTTCCGGTCTGTTTGTTGCACCTAAAATAACTACACCCTTTGATGAATCAAAACCGTCCATTTCCGACAAAAGCTGATTAAGAGTCTGATCATTTGAACCAAAACGGTTATCTCTCTTTTGACCTACGGCATCAAGCTCATCTATAAATACTATACAAGGTGCATTTTCCTGTGCACTCTTAAAAAGCTCACGAACTCTTGATGCACCTACACCAACAAACATTTCCTCAAAATCAGAACCGGAAAGACTCATAAATGTTACATTAGCCTCACCTGCAACAGCTCTTGCAAGAAGAGTTTTACCTGTACCCGGAGGTCCTACAAGGAGTGCACCCTTTGGCTGCTTTGCACCAATTTTTTTGTACTTTTCAGGATTATGAAGAAAATCTATGATTTCATTTAAGGATTCCTTAGCCTCATCCTGACCTGCAACATCTGCAAATGTAACTCCCGTTTCCTTTTCCATATAAACCTTTGCATTGGATTTACCCATAGCACCTGCACCCATTTTGCCCATTGTAAACTTCATAATAAGCATAAAGCCCAAGTACATAATTATAAGAGGTAAAATCCAGCTTGTAAAGAAGGAAATGATAGGCGAATTATACTGAATAGGTGAATAAAACTCAACATTGTGCTCTCTCAATATAGGAACAAGCTCATCATAACTTACCTTACCTACATAAAACTTATCACTGCCTGCAACAAGTTTTTTATCATTTTCCTCAAGTTTGTCAGCATAAGGATAAACAACAAGTTTATCTGATCTGAATTCAACCTTTTCTACCTTATCCTGTTCAACCCAATTTACAAACTCGCTGTAATTAAGCTCACTTTGTGTTCTTAAAGCCATGGTTGTTGTGGCAAGGTTAAACAAAAATGTCAGGCCAAGAGAAATAATAAGTATTCTTAGAAAAATTTTAGAATCGGAATTTCCCTTATCTGATTTACCCTTATTATTTATATTATCATTATTGCGGTTATCATTTTCCATATATAAACCTCCTTTTTATTTCTATTTTATAACAATAACCGCTAATTTACAATAAAAAATACATCTTTTTATAAATTTTTAATAATCGCCCCCTGATAATAATGTGAAAGAATTTCACAGTAGCCTTTGCCATTGTTAGCCATATAGCAGGCACCGTATTGACTCATCCCCACACCATGTCCATAGCCCTTTGTTGTAATTGTTATGTTATCTCCACCGGAAGCAATATCAAATGAGGTGGATTTTAAGCCTAAAATTCTCCTTATATCATTTCCTGTGTAAGTTTTTCCCTTAACTGTTACAGATTTCACATAGCCTGCATTTGTTTTTTCTTTTATAACTGCATCTGTACCTCCGAATATTTCAGCAAACCTTGCCTTTGAAAGAACTACCAAATCACTGTAATAGGGAGAAAGTTCGTCACCCTCTGATCTTACACTTGTAAGATATGGAAGTGTTTGTGTCCATACATTTTGACAATCCTCTGTATATCCGTTTGTTGTAGAACAAAAAGCCGCAAGTATTGGTTCATTGTCATATTCAAGTATTTGACCTGCAGTTGCATATACGTTCGTCCTTATTTTCTCATAATTTTCATCAAAGTTACTGCCCCAACGCCTTTTCATTGTATCAATATCAATATAAGCCTGTGCAATATCTTCATATTTAATATTAGGGGTAGCTTTCATCTGTCTTATTGCATAAGTTCTTGCCGCAACTGCCTGTGCCTTTAATGCCTCATGAGGGAAATTTACAGGCATTTCACCTGCAACAACTCCTACAACATAATCTTCAAGTTCCTTATTAATTTCAACATTTTCTATTTTTATGCTTTCTGTTTTTTCTTCTACTATACTGCAAACAGGCATAACCTGTCCCTCACTTACGGCAACAGGAATAAAAACAGATATAATCAATATACCCACACATATAACCTTTTTCAAAAAAATCACCCCTAAACATTTATTCTCTTTATGTTGCAGCCTACAGCAGACAGCTTTTTTTCAATAAACTCATAACCCCTGTCTATATAATGAATATTACCTATTTCCGTATCCCCTTCTGCCGAAAGAGCTGAAATAACAAGAGCTGCCCCCGCTCTAAGGTCGGTGGCCTCAACCTCTGCACCAACTAAGGTTTCAACTCCTCTGACAACAGCCGTTCTGCCCTCAACTGTTATATTCGCCCCCATTTTTATAAGTTCCCCTATATGCATAAAGCGATTTTCAAAAACAGTTTCATTTACTACACCTGTTCCAATTCCTCTTGTCATAAGTGCCGTAAACTGTGCCTGCATATCCGTAGGAAATCCGGGATAAGGCATAGTCTTAATATCCGTATTTACAACATTCCCTTCCGAAAAAACTTTTACACTGTTTTTCATTTCCTCTACATCCACTTCCATTTCCCTCAATTTAAGTATAACAGGCTTAATATGATCAGTTGTAATACTTTTTATTATACACTCTCCTCCTGTAGCGGCAGCAGCAAGCATAAATGTACCTGCCTCAATCCTGTCAGGAATAACACTGTGCTTTACACCTTTAAGACAATCCACACCCTCTATTATAATTGTATCACTTCCTGCACCCTTTATATTTGCTCCGGCCTTATTTAAAAAATCTGCCAAATCCACAATTTCAGGTTCAATGGCACAGTTACTTATTATAGTTATTCCCTTTGCAAGAACAGCTGAAAGTATAATATTTTCAGTTGCTCCTACACTAGGGAAATCAAGATAAACCTCCCCACCATTAAGATATTTTGAATATACATTAATTATTCCTCCCTCAAGACATAATTCTGCACCTAAGGCACTAAAACCCTTTAAATGAAGATCCACCGGTCGCTGTCCTATGTTACAGCCTCCCGGCATAAACATTGAAGCCTTATTAAATCTGCCAAGCAAAGCACCAACTAACAAAAAAGAAGCACGAATATCCTTTACCTTGTCACTGGGTGTCCTGTTTTCAATATTGGAACAGTTTACCCTTATTTCACCGTCAAATTTTACATCTGCTCCATAGTATTTAAGCAAATCTACCATTGTATAAACATCTCTTAATTTTGGAACATTATTAATAACACAAGTGTCTGATATAAGAAGTGTTGCAGCAAGTATGGGAAGGACAGAATTTTTTGAGCCGGATATGTTAATTGTACCATTTATTTTATTTCCACCCTTAACAACAAGTTTTTCCATAACAAAACCCCCGAAGCAAATAAATTATTTTTTCATTAATAGTATTACCCTGCAAAGGATAAGAAAACCTTGAAATTAAAGGCAAAGTTTTAATAAAAAAACAGCGGACAAATTGCCCGCCGTTTCATTTATTAATGCTCATTTAAAGCCTAACTTGCGCAAAAATATTTAATTTTTAAGCAAGCTCCCCTGTAGTTACTATAGTAATGCCCTTTGTATAGAAGCTTCCTGTAACAGAATACCTAATAGTATATGTACCTGCTTCAAGATATGCCTTAATAGTACCATCTTCAATGCCGTTTAATTCACCTGTAGTTGCCACTAAAATATCATCCTTATAAAGACCTGCCTCACCGACATTATTCTGATATGAGCTAGGTATTGTTATAGTTGTATTACCTGCTGTTACAACCGTAAATTCTATTTCAGCACCATCACTTACAACAAAACCATAATTTTCACTATGATACTTAACATTACTGCCTAATGCAACAGAAGCAACACTATTCTTATCAAGCACATCACCTGTAGCAGTTTCCCCCTGAGTATGTCCGTCAAATACTGATGTAAAGTCAAATTCATAAGTATTTGTAACAGGAGCTGTGGTAAGAGTTCCGTCTTCGCTTGTAACTGTTACGTTACCGCAATAGAATGTAGAAGAACCTACATACTTAACTGTAAAGCTGTCACCTGCATTAATGTCTGTCACAGTAAATGTTTTTTGCTCATTATCAACAGTATTGTCAAATTCAATAGCACCACAAGAAGCAACTTCATCATTTTTGTAAAGCTCAAGAGTACCGGCATTTCCACTGTATGAACTGTTTACCGCTATATCCATACTGTTTGCGTCAGATCCGGCATAGATTGTCATTGTACTGCCATTGCTCAATGTAGCACCATAAGTTGTGCCATGATACTTCATACCGCTGTGAGTAAGCTGTGCTTCACCCGATTCATCACTTATAGGAGAAGCAACGTTGCCTGTAGTAAAGTCAAATTTATAAATATTTGGATTACCTACATAAGATATATGACTTATTGGAAGCCATGTACCGTAAATATTCCAATCCTTTCCTGCTGTAAGCCCGGCTGCCTCATCATCAGATAAAATTCTGTTTGATCCGTCAGGAGCTTTAGGACTGGTAGTTGTAAGATTTGAATAGAATAAAGTTCCGTCAGCAGCAGTATTCTTATATTCCTTAAATGCTACTTCTGAAGGCTGAACGCCACTCATATCCTTCCAACCATCCGCTAATATGAGGTCATTGGTATTACAATTCATAAATATTGCAGATGCTGTGTTACCCCAAGGTCTGCCATAGTATCCTTCAGTTGTAATTGTATTTCCTGTTGTAACATTAAGTCCAAGTCCACTTGAAGTAATTTCACAATTTCTGAAGATATAGCTTCCTCTGGGCACTGCAATATAGCCCGCCTTTGTCTTAACTGAAGAATCAGTTGCTGCCTCATAATGATAATCAATCCACTGAAGTTCACAATTATCAAATATAGTAGTTCCGCCGTTGCCAAAGATATAATCAGTTTCACCTGCAATTAAGCAATCATTAAAATAATGATTATAATTACCTGTGTAAACTGTATCCTGACTTCCTAAGAACTGGCAGTTATAAAATTCAGCCTGCTGACCGTCAATTACAAGGGCTGCCGCTCTTTCAGTAGCTGTTGTTAATCTTACATCAGCATTTTCCTGTGTTCTGTCATAGCTTGTGTTTGATGCACTTCCTGATGACATATCATTTTCAACACCGTCAGCAAGTTCCGCATCTCTAAGTTCTAAGTTAAATGTATTTTGATATACAATACCTTCTGAATAGAAGTTTGAGCCCTTAACAATCATTGTTGAACCCCACTTCTGAACACAGGTTGTCTTTGTATGTTTGTCAACAGCATATTCTTTGCTGTAAAATCCTGTAGAAGGATTAATACTGTAGTACATATAATCTATACCATAGTACCAAGAAACCTTAACATTGCCATCAGCAATATTGTCATCATTGCTGTCTGCAATAATTGAAACATAATCACTGTTTACAAAGAACTGTTCCTCATAAAAACCGGGAGCAACATGAACAACAAATCTCTGATTAGCACTACCTGTTAAACTGCTTGATTCAATAGCAGCCATAGCATCGGTTAAGTTAGTATACACATTAGTCTTATCATCATAATATGTACCGTCCCGGTCTACATATACATCATAGTCTGTAGCAGCATCAACAGGTTTTGTATATAAAATATTCTTGTAGTTTTCAGTTCCTAAATACTTAACAGTCAAATCACTTGTAGAAAGATCTGATGCAGTATAACCTTCAATAGTACCTACTTCAACAGTATATTTACCCGGCTTAAGATTTGTAGTATATGTTCCTTCACCGTTATTCCCTATTGTAACATTAATAGGCTCATTATTGCCAAATGTAATAGTAGTACTTGCACCTGCAGGACCGTAAACAGTACCGGTTACAGTCTGCTCTACTGCATCTACAAATTCAATATTAAGAACATTTTCTGCATTTTCTGCATTAATTGAAGCTGTAGCATCATCACTGTTAATAATGATAGTATCTGTACCAGCAAATGTAACAGTGTAACTAAAGCCCTTGTATAATTCAACTTCATAAGATGAGGAATTTTCAGCTAATGTTACAACTGTAGTTTCTCCTGTTACATCATTAGTAAATGTAAGAGTAGAACCCTCTTCAATAATATTACCGTCATCAGAGTTTACGCTAAGAGTACCGCTTACACTTACAATCTCTTTTTTCTTAAATTCAACACCGGCAACACCAAAATCATTTGTACCTGTAGTTGCAAGCTGATATGTAATACCGGCAGTTACAGGAGCTGTATAAATCATATCTGTAACTGTAGTTGATGAGTCGTCAGAAAGATTTGTCAGACTGTAGTTCTTTCCTGACGGTATATACATATAAAATGTTGCCCAACCATCTGAAACAGGTGTAAAGCTGAGATAACCATAGCTTGTTGTATCATTCTTCTTAATCTGATAAGCCTTATGTGATACTCCGTCATCATCTGTTACGGAGCCCTTAATACCTATAGTTGAATTAGCATTATTAACTGTAATTGCTGCACCGTTAACGGTATATGTCTTTACATCAAGAGTGCTTGAGGAATTTACATTATCCTCAGCCCACCATATAAATGACTCACCTGATAACGAATCAACTGTAGTTTCTTCTGTTGCTTCTTCTGTTGTTATTTCAGTTGTTGCTTCAGTTGTAGGGGTATCTCCCTCAACTACTTCATTGTTATATATAATATTACTGAAAGTAATATCCGCATTTCTTGAAGCAAATAAACCTACATACATAATACCCTGCATCTGGTCACTTGTAAGCTCATAAGTAGAAACACAGCTGCCATAAGTAACAGTATAAGTTGTTCCGTTCTTAACAATGCTTACATGAACATTATCTCCGGAAACAGGCACATCTGAAAGGGAAGGACCTGTAGTAATTTTGGTTGTAGACGTTACAGTACCGTCGGAAGCAGTGGTAGATGTTGTAGTCTTTGCAAAACCGCCCTTAGCACCCTTAACAAGGTTTATAGGAGAAGCTGCTACATAGTTTTCAATATTATAGTTATCATAACGAGTATCTACCAATATCTTATCTGCCATTATGGCACCAAAGCCTACCTGGTCACCTGTATTGGTAGAATCTGCTGTAATACTGTTAACATAAGCATCTGCTGAAATCTGGAAGTTTTCATTAGCTGAAACAGGCTGATAATATAAAACCATACCATCTGCAGTAGTTGATATTTTACCCTTATCATTAAGATTTTTAACTCTAACGGTATTTCCATCCTCTGTAATGCCATAGTTATTATTAGCAGCAGGTGTACCGCCTATATTACCAAAAGCTGTACCATACCAAGGAGAGGTTGTAGACCATATTGAACTAATCAAATCATCTCCATCCAAATCTCCTTCAGGCGGAGGAGTATAACCTTCGTTAACAATCAAATCTGCCTCTGTAGGTGCAACAGGATCTGTCACAATATAATCAGCCAATGCAGTAGTTGCTGAATTTGCAGCAATTAAATATGCTACCATTTTTGCACCATAATTGTTTAAATGAGTATGGTCAACAGAATTTTCGCTTGGTGCTGCATGATACTTTGCTGCATAAGTAAAGCCAACTTCTTCATATTGAGCTTTAGTTAATTCAGTAAGATCAATAAATCCAATACCAACTTCTGATGCAAGCGCTCTTGCACAAGCTGCATAGTCACCGCTATTTACCTTATGTAATTCTGAATCAGACCAATCTGTACTTTTTGGAAGTCTGACAATAGGCGAGCACAAAATAGGAATGGCACCTTTATCCTGAGCTACCTTAATATAATTTGTATACAATGAATGTTTAAATGAACCCTCTGTGTCCTTATCCCCTAAAGGCTCAGTACCCAAAGATTCAGTTTCAACCTTTTCATCATTATGTCCAAAAGCAATAATAAGAATATCATCTTCACCAATATTATTCAATAAAGTCTGATAATTATTCTCTGTTGTAAAACTCTTGGAACTTCTTCCGGATAAAGCAAGGTTTTCAACTGTTGCACCTCCGGTCAAATAATCTGCAATCTTATCACCAAAGCCAACTCTTTTATAGTAATAATTTGCATCTGTATCTTCGCTGTAATGACATCCTGTTGAATCACCAACAATGTAAATAGTAGGTGCATCAGCAAATACTTCCTGACTATAAATTGCAGTCATACAAGAAATTGTCATAACAAGTGATAAAATTAAACTTATCAATCTTTTAAAATTCTTACTCAAATTTTAATTCCTCCTTTTGGTTTACTTGATTAAAATAAATCTGCTTTTATGCAATGTTGGCTATTGCGCAAAATTAATTTTAAGATTAGTATTTGAATCAACTGTCACATTTATATATAACAATCATTAAACAAACATATAATCTCAGCATTTTTACTATAATCAATTTGTAATATAAAATATTATATAATATTTTATACATATTATAGCACATTTTGTATATTTATAAAAACAATTTTATTTAAAATGTTTAACAAATTGTTAATACTAATTATATTCAAAACCACGAAAATTATGAACTAATTGTTAATTTCTAAATTTTACTAAAAATATTATGTTTACATTTTTATAATTTTGTAGTAAAATAAAAAGTTATTTTGCGTTTTAAAATAAAAAAACACCTGAATTGTTTTTTTACAATTCAGGTGTTTTTTATTCACTGCTTAATTAACATACACAACATAAATCGCTGTAAAGACAGCCAAACTTTTCCTTTTCCTCAGTAGTCATATAATCTCCGTACTTACTTATACCATTACCAAGAAATGCAGTCGCAGTCTTTTTGGTTACTTCATTGTTAAGCCATGCCTTAACACAGACATAAGCTCCTTCAACATTGCCAATGTTTTCAAGCATATTAATATATGCTCTCTGCATTTCTTCATCAGCAATATCAATAGCAAGATACTTTTCACAGGCATCAATAGCCTTTAAGGCATAATTAAACTTTGTATAGCCTGAAAAATCAAAAAGCATACTGTTACACTTTGCATAAATTTTTAAGTCCTCTTTCTCCATTTTAAATATTGGATCAAGAGCCATTTTATCAGTTAATTTTTCAACATTATTCTTAAGAGCCTTAGCTCCGCTTTCTATTACTCTTTTAAATTCTTTTTCATATTTACTCATAATACACACCCCATTTTCCAGTGAAAACTACAAGCAGTGATTTTGCAGCATAAACTTTGTTAATTTATCTACAATGCCATTATACTACCTTTTGTTAAAAAAAACAACTAAAAAAGCCATTTGTAATATTTCTGAAATCCGGTAAGTTTTAACAAAAGCTTAATACTTTTTTGTTGAAAGTGTATATTTTAAGCTCAAAGTTATGTGCAAGATTAACATATTTTTCATAACTAAAAACCCATATAGCTAAAAAACAGCGAAAAAATGGTGTAATTGATTGAAATTTTCATCAATTACACCATTGTAATTACTTATTAATATATTCCATAATCTTTGAAATTATAGTTGCCGCCTCTGCTCTTGTGGTATTGTCCTTAGGTGCAATATCCTCGCCCTTACCATTTACAATACCTGCATCAACCATAGCAGCTAAACTTTCAACTGCATAAGCTGAAATTTCAGCCTTATCATTAAACTTATCAAGAACAATGCTGTCACCCTTGATTTCTCCATCAAGCTTATATTCAACAGCCTTCTTTGCCAATATCATCATATCCTGCCTTGTAATAAAGCCTGTTGGATTAAATGAACCGTCAGGATTACCTGTAGCAATTCCCATATCCTTAGCTATTGAGCAGGTATTTGCATAATAAGCACCGCTTTCAACATCAGTAAATGTACCTGTACCGGAATTTGATGTGTCTACACCCATACTTCTTAATAACATAATCAGGAAATCAGCCCTTGTTACATTATTCTGCGGCTTAAATGTTCCGTCCGGATAACCGTTTATAACACCCTTGGTTGCCAAACCTATAATAAAGTCATATGCCCAAAACTCTTCTTCAACATCAGTAAATGAAATTACAGAAATAGATGTTTCAGTATCATTTCCTCCAATTACTGCAGCTGTAGTTGCTTCAGCAGCAGCCTCTGTTGTTGTAGTTGCTGATGAAGATGAACTGCCGCCCGAACCTTCTGATGAGCCGGAGCTTCCGCTTGCAGTACTTGTAGTTGCTACAGTAGTCGTTTCTGTATTGGAAGTTATTTTTTCAGTATCAGAATCACCGGAAGAACCGCCGCCTATTGTCACACTTGTGTTATTGACACTAAAAGCAAGTCTTTGAGGACCGTTTTCAGCATCATTATAACCGCCAACAACCTCATTCATTGCAATTTCTGACGTTCCTTCAGCTATTGCCTTAAACTTCATTCTAAGTAAAGTACCTGTTCCCTCATAGTTTACGGGAACACCATTAACAGAATCATTAATTAAGTTAGCACACTTAATTCTGCCAAGTTCTCCCGCCATAGTCTTGCCGTCTGCCATGCCCAGATAATCTTCATCACCTGACTTAGGCACAAAATTAATTCTTTCATTTACATGTGTAAACGAAAAAACGGAGTAATTAACACCATTTGAATCTGTATATATAATCAAATCATTAGGTATGTCACCAACTTCACATTGAAGAGCCTGAAGCTTTGTTGCATCAAAGTCAACATAACACTGCATACTGCTGTAGCCTACAGGGTTATCTGCAACCTTAAAGTCAGCATAAAAAATATCTCCAACCTGAACATCATAGCTGCTTAATTCACAATCAATTGAAACGGTTTCCTGACCGAAAGCTATTGCCTGAAATGAAAACGTCATTGTCATGGCAAGAATACCTGCCAAAAGCTTTTTTAACATTAAAATACCTCCTAAGAATATAATTTATTATAGTATAACACAACATTTTATATTTTTCAACGGCTTATTCCAAAGTAACAGGATTTTCAGCCTCCTTACGCATCATATCAAACTCCTCAACAATATCGGTTACTTTAAGCTTGACAATCTGCTGCGGATGAGGAGCCTCTGTTATTCTCTCTCCCTCATCATTATACATTTCCTCTATAGTCATTTCAAAAATATCACCGCTGTGTCTTAAAAACTCTACCTTGTCCCCTACAACAAATTTATTTCTCTGCTCAATAGTTGCAAAGCCCGTTTCCTTATCATAGTCAAGCACCATACCAATAAAGTCATAGTTTCTTATATAGGAGCTTGTAGTATATATCTGCTCCTCCTGATTAGGCTTTCCATAGTAAAATCCTGTTGTAAAGCCTCTGTAGCTTGCCTTTGCAGCCTCTCTGATATAATATTCCTTTTTGCTTTCATAAAGAGCAGGGTCCTTTAAATAATCATCTATAGCCTCTCTGTAAGCTCTAATCACAGTACCCACATAGAAACAGGTCTTTATTCTTCCCTCTATTTTAAGACTCATAATACCTGCATCAATAAGATCCGGAATATGCTCAATCATACACAAATCCTTTGAATTAAAAATATAAGTACCTCTGTCATCCTCAACTATAGGCATATATTCATTAGGTCTTGTCTTTTCGGTTACATAATACTGCCATCTGCATGGATGAGAGCAGACACCTTTATTTGCATCCCTTCCACTTAAATAATTGCTCAAAAGACATCTGCCGCTGTAGCTTATACACATAGCACCATGAACAAAAGACTCAATTTCCAAATCCTCAGGTATATTTTCCGATATACTCTTTATTTCATTAATTGAAAGTTCTCTTGCCATAACAATTCTTGTTGCCCCAAGATTTTTCCAAAACAATGCGGTGTGATAATTTGTGTTATTAGCCTGTGTGCTTATATGAATATCCATATTGGGCACAGTTTCCCTTGCAACAGCAAATATGCCGGGGTCTGCAACAAGTATTGCATCAACGCCAATTTCCTCAAGCTCCTTTAAATAAGAAGGCAAATCCTTAAAATCCTCATTATGAGCAAAAATATTACATGTAACATAAACCTTTGCACCATGGGCATGGGCAAATTCAACCCCTTCCTTCATCCGGTCGTAGTCAAAGTTTTTAGCCTTTGCTCTTAAACCAAAGCTTGTACCCCCTAAATATACTGCATCTGCACCATATAAGACGGCAATTTTAAGCTTTTCCAAATCTCCGGCAGGAGCAAGCAATTCAATTTTTTTATTCATAGTATCAATCCTCCAGCTTTTCTATAAGAGCAACACCATCGCCGACAGTCAGTATTGATGTTCTCAATTTACTGTTATAGGTAATTTCCTGTAAAAATTCATTTAATCTCTTATGGATTGTTCTTTGTCGCCTTGGTATTTCAAAATAATCCTGTGCTACTCTTCCCTCCTGCAAAATATCATCAGCCATTATTACTCCTCCCACCTTGGTAAGCCTTAAAACTTCCGGAAGTATTGTAATATACTGACCCTTTGCCGCATCCATAAACACAAAGTCAAATTGTTCATCCATTGTTGGCAAAATATCATTTGCATTTCCTTCAAGAACAGTAATTTTGTCCTGCAAATTAAATTTTTTAAAATTTTCTCTTGCCATTTCTATCATAAGAGGATATCTGTCAATAGTTTTAATATATCCGTCCTCAGGCAAAAACTGTGACATATAGCTTGCCGAAAAACCTACTGCCATACCTATTTCAAGTATAGCCTTTGGCTTTTTTAATCCCAAAACAAAACCCAAAAGCTTCACAACATCTTTAGGTATAATAGGCAAACCCTGTTCGTAGGCCCACTTTTGAAGCTCACCCAACTCACCGTCACAGTCAGTCTGCATATTGTCTATATATTCTGCCAAATAATCTTCTACTAAACTCATTATTATCTCCAACTATTCCAATGTACTTTTGTATTTTTCACTTGCATTTAAGAAATCGTCATAATCATCAGTAAAGTAATGCTGACCGGTTACGCTGTCCTCTACTACATAATACAGATAATTCGTATCGGCAGGCTCTGCTGCTGCTATAAGGGATGCCGCCCTTGGTGAACAAATAGGTCCTATAGGCAAACCGTCTACATAATAGGTATTATGTTGATTTTCATTTTCCAAATCCTTGTATAATACTCTTGTCACTCTCTCACCAAGAGAATATATAACAGATGCGTCTATTTGAAGCTTCATATTCTCTTTAAGCCTATTGTAAATTACAGATGCTACAACAGGTCTTTCCTCTTCATATTTTACTTCGGATTCTATAAGAGAAGCTATGGTAACAATTTCATCAAGGCTTTTATCCGTGTTATTAACCTTTGAATAAATGTCATTTTCACTACATACCTTATCAAACTGATTAAGCATTGTATTCACAATATCGTAAGCAGTTGTATCAGGCATAAAGTAATATGTTTCAGGATATAAATATCCCTCCAAAAGATTATCCCTGTCAGGAATATCCTTAACAAAATCATAGTCATAATCTCTGCTGTCTGCTGCTTTCATAAATTCATCAACATCACACAAACCGCCCTCTGCTACAGCCTGAGCAATTTCACTAAGCCACATACCCTCTTTAACGGTAATATGAATGGAATTGTCCTCTGCATCACCGCTGTTGAGCTTAGCCGTAATGGTATAAAAATCAGAGCCTCCCTCAAATGTATAAGTACCAAACTTAAAGCCGCTGCCCTCATCATTGATTTTACACAAAAATTTAAAATGAGCAGCACTGTCAATAACATTATTTTCTTCTAAAATTTGAGCAATATCATCTACATTTGAGCCTTCAGGAATATCTACGGTAATACTTTCTCCTGCCGTGCCCCTTCCAATATCCGTTGACATCATTTTAAAAGCCGCAAATGTTAAAATTACAGCCAATAAAACAATAATAATTAAAGGTAAAATACTTTTCTTTTTTCTTGGTCTTTTTCTTTTTTTATTCGCCATAATGTACCTCCGTTAATGTCAAACCGTTAGGTGCCAATGTCTTTCCTGCCCTTGTTCTGTCACAGGATTTAATAATATCTTCTATTTCACAGGGTTTTATCCTTCCATTGCCAACATATACAAGGGTTCCTGCAATTATCCTTACCATATTGTAGAGAAAGCCGCTGCCTTTTACTCTTATACAAATAATATCACCTGTTTTTTCTACTTCAAGGCTGTAAATTGTCCTTACAGTTGTCTTTGCAGTTGAGCCGCTGGCACAAAAAGCCTTAAAATTATGTTCACCAATAAAATATTTACAGGCTTCCTGCATTTTTTC
>DBGCRA010000176.1:0-6236 GCA_048359195.1 Candidatus Gallispira sp. | reverse complement strand
ACTTATCAACAACAGAAGTTTTATCCTCTTTGTTGCGGTGTTCTTTTTCCTTTTCCCTGTCCTTAACCTTTTCCTTTTCAATCTCGCGGATATAATCATCATCTGCAAAATACAGTGTGGTATCTCTATTGCCTGCACCAAAATAATTCTTGCCGCTTTCATCAACATATTCTTCAAGCAGCTTGCTAACAGTCTGCTTAGTCTGCTCAGCTGTATAAGCACTGAGAGCCTCTTCAAGTCTTTTGCTTTTTTTCTCGGCAAGTGACTTGCTGTCTAAGCCACTGTTTTTATACTGGGCCATACTATTCCTCCTTAGTTTACTTATTACTATATTTTAATTGTTAATATATAAAATGTCAAGAATAATTACAAACCGCAACTTGCACGTCAGCAAAATAGCGGTGCAAAAGAAATAATAATCGAATTTAGACAAGCTTGCTAGTCAGTAAGTCTGATTATTATTTCTTTTATAGGGCTGAAAGCCCGTGACTGAGGCGTCAGCCGAAGTAACCGCTTTTGCCAAGTAACACAAACCACAACTTTACATTATAAGTATACAACATTTACAAGGAAATTACAACTTTTTTATTTTATTTAATGAAAGGAATATTTATCCCCACATACAGCGGCACAACAAAAGAGCTGAAATAACCCCTGCAAAGTTCGCAAAAAGAGCACCTGCAAGAGTATAACGGGTCTTTGTAATTCTTACTGCCATAAAATAAACACTCATTGTATAAAATACGGTTTCGGTACAGCTCATCATTACGGAAACAAAGCGTCCCACAAAGCTGTCAGGACCGTAATTTTTAAAAATATCAAGGAGTATACCTGTACTTGCAGAAGAGGAAATAAGACGCATAAATGTAATAGGCACAGCCTCTTCGGGAAAGCCTGTTGCCCTTGCAAGAGGAACAAACAGTTTAACAAGCAGGTCAAGAGCACCGCTTGCCCTTAAAATACCTATTGCCATCATAAGACCTATAAGCGTAGGCAAAATGTCAAGAACTGTTGAAAAGCCCTCCTTTGCTCCTTCTATAAAGCTTTCATAAACATCAATTTTTCTGCTGTAGCCAAAGGCAAGTATGTATACAATAACAAGAGGCATAATCAAATCCGAAAGCAGTGAAATTAATTTCATTTTCCAATCTCCATTATCTTTGCAAAAATTATAGCGGCAAGGGTAGATACAAGGGTTGTGGCAATTCCCGGACCTATGATTTCAGACGGGTTTGCCGAGTTATACTGACTGCGGTAAGCTATTATATTTATGCTTACAAGCTGCAGAGAGGACATATTAAATATCATAAACATACACATTGGCACACTTGCCCTGTCCTTATGGCGGTTAAGCTTTTGCAGCTCCTTCATTGCAGAAATTCCTGCCGGAGTTGCCGCCCAGCCAAGTCCCAATATGTTAGCAATTACATTGGTTGATATGTATTCCATAGCCTTGTGATTTTCAGGTACAGAAGGAAAGAGCCATTTAAGAAAAGGCTTCATTTTATCTGAAAGAGTTTTTATAAGCCCTGCTTTCTCCCCTATTTTCATTATGCCCGTCCACATTGACATAACGCCAAGCATTGTTATTGCAAGGCTTACCGCCTCTCTTGCAGAATTAATTGCACCATTTGTCACTTCTGCCATATTTCCCGTAAATGCCGCAGTAACTATACCTATAAAAATCATTGCACCCCACAGATAATTTAACATATTTGCCCTCCTCGCTCATAAAATTTGCATCATAGGGGATAAGTAATAAGCACTATCTGCCCATTACTTATTACCTATTACTTATTACTTATAAGTTATCCTATTCCCCCATTTCCCAAAGTATTACTATCCTGCAAAGCTTCTGTACAGTTTTTCATAAATCAAACCCACACAAAACCACAAAGGCATATAATCAAGTCTTATAACACCTCTTATATTAAAAAGAGCTTCACTATACGACCAAGGACAGATTTTAAGTGCAGTAAGAGCAAGTCCCGAAAAATATTCTGCCGCAAATATAAGTATCATATATATAGCTCCTCTGAAAAACACGCTCCTTTCATTAAGCTGTACAAAGCAAGGTTCAAGAAATACAGCACTGCCATATATGGGAAACATAATAACAGAGCTGTGTCCCGTTAATGTTAAATCTCCTGAAACAAGTCCATAAATACCTGTCCAAAATATTTCAAGACTTAAACCTAATCCGCCATAAATCATAAATCTTTTAAACATAACAATATTTTTACACTATAATCATTTTTTATGCTTATTTTAATTTATTTGTAACATTTAACAACTAAAAATTATGGTATACTATAGAATAAGAAAATATTTTTTTAAAGAGGGTGAACTTATGCAAAATGGAATCAGCAATCCATTAAGCGAATTTTTCAGACAAATTAATATAACCACTTTAAGAATACCATCTATAAGAATTACCGACATTATTGATATAGTATTAGTGGCATTGCTTATATACATAGTTATCCACTGGATTAAAGAAACCAGAGCCTGGACACTTTTCAGAGGTCTTATTATAATAGTTATTGTATCATTTTTAAGCTATTATCTCCATTTCTATACATTAACATGGATAATTGAAAAAACCCTTTCCGTTGGTGTTATTGCAGTTATTATCATTTTCCAGCCTGAGTTAAGAAAGGCTCTTGAACAGATTGGCACAGGTGCGGTTACAAGCATGTCAGGCATATTGCAGACACCTGTTTCAAACGGCAAAATAACAAAGGAAACTGCCAACGAAATATATAAGGCATGTGTTAATCTTTCAGCAGAAAAGACAGGTGCCCTTATAGTTATTGAACAGCACGTACCCATGGGTGACGTAACCAAAACTTCAGGAGTTATTATTAACGGCGATGTTACTGCACAGCTTCTGCAGAATATATTTGTTAACAAGACACCTCTTCACGATGGCGCAGTTATAATAAGAAACAATAAAATTGCCGCTGCAAGCTGTATACTCCCCGTTACTCAAAAGGAAATAGGACAGGAGCTTGGCACAAGACACAGAGCAGCTGTAGGCGGCAGTGAAAACTCCGATGCCTACTTTATTGTAGTATCAGAGGAAACAGGCAAAATTTCCGTCGCTAAAGAGGGCAGGCTTAAACGAGCAATAACACCTCACGAACTAAAATCAATACTGGACAAAACTGCCGAGGGAGTAAAATCACCTTCAATAAATATAAATATGTTATGGAGGGGGAATAGCAAAAATGAAAAATAATAATCACAACTCCTCCCATAGTTTGTTAAGAGGAATTAAAAACTTTGTTTCCCAAGACCCTATGTGGAAACTTTTTTCACTTGTTGTTGCAGTAGTTTTGTGGTTTGTTGTGATGAATACAATAAACCCTACAGAAATAAAAACATTTACTGCTGCTGTAAGCCTTGAAAATATAGATGATCTTCACGAAAGAGGATTTGTTGTAAGCAATCTTAAAAGTTTTAATGATTTAACCGTATCGGTCAAGGTTGAGGGTACAAGACCCGCCCTTGACGAGCTTAGCAAAACAGAAAACAGGAAAAACATAAAAGCTAAAATCGATTTATCAAAACTCGATATAAACAGCAGCGATACTTTTCCAAAGACCTACTCGGCAGTCATCGTTCCGAGTGTTCCCGGAAGTACCTATATGTACAGCTACGATATTGCAAACTATTACCCTACTGTCGCCGATATTATTATTGACAAGGCGGGTTCAAAAACAGTTCCCGTGGAGCTTAAAACCTATGGTTCTCCTGCATCAGGATATGTGGCAGGCAAAATTTCAAGTGATATATCGGAGGTTACGGTAACAGGTCCCGAAAGCGAAATTGCAAAGGTTGAAAAGGTAGTTGCTACCATTGATATAACAAGTGAAACAAGCTTTGTACAAAAAGATTGTACAATGTCTGTATATGACGAAGATGACACTCTCCTTGAAAACTTTGTTGTATCACCTTCAAGCATTCCCGTTTCTGTTGAAATAAAAAAGAGCAGCACTTTAAAAATAAATGAGCCTTCCACAAAAGGCGCTTTGCCTGAACATTTAGAGCTTTTATCCATTGACTGGACCCCTAAATCCATAAATGTAATATCTGACAGCAAAAATGTTCCCGAAAGCATAAGCCTGCCTCCTGTGGATTTATCTGAAATCAACAGGGAAACAACTATTACAGAAGACATAAGCAGCACGCTTGAAAGACTTAATGTTGAGTCTGAAGACAATATTAAAAGTGTTAAGATTACCATAAAAGTAGGTGTAAAAAGTGCCAAGGAATATACAATTCCTTCCTCTACAATAGGGATAACAGGTCTTGACCCCACATTAACTGCCTCAATTTCCGACAATGTGAAGATTGAAGTAGGCGGTGTTGACAATCTTGATGTCTATTCTCTTTCACCTGTTATTGACCTTACAGGTCTTGACGAAGGCAAACACACTGTGCCATTAAAGCTTAATTTGCCTGAAAAAGCAGCATTAAAGGAAGATGTTGAAGTAAGTGTTGAAATCACCAAAAAGCCGGAATATACAAACAGTGAATCTCAGGAAATTGAAACATCTCCACCTACCGAAAGCACTACCCTTCAGGTTGTTGAAAGCACTACAGAGACAGAATAAATCCACTTTCCCCACATAATACAATGTAGCTTAGTTTACAAAGGGCGAAAAGTTGCTTTCATGCGTTCCTCCGTTTTCTTTTGCCGTTCTCCCCGAAAGGCTCCCGGCGTTGGCACGCTCCCCGGACTTCGGGACACTTTGTCCCTAAGCTGGCTTCTTGCGGTGCTTCCCCCGCCGGGTATTCCTATTCGGACGGTCATTTGGTTTTCAAGGTGCTGCTCATCGATGAACTAAGATAAGTCTACACCTAAATGACCGCCTGTCCCGTATATCCATAAAGTCGGAAATCAGCCCGGAAAACTGCCTATTTCCACGCCCTCGGAAATATGGTAAAATAGAAAAATAAAACAACAAAAATCAGGCTTTACGGAGGGAATACAATGCTTGAAAATATACCATCTCAATCAACTATGACTGATTTGCTCGGACAATCTTTGTTTGAAGTTTGGCAAGCGTTATGTTTGGCTATTGATGAAAACTACGAAATGGAACGGGTATGGAATACTGGCGGTAAAAATTGGACTTACGAATATAAATATCGGAGAGGCGGCAAAACACTCTGCTCTCTATACGCAAAAAGTAATTGTATCGGTTTCATGATTATCTTTGGGAAAGATGAAAGAACGAAATTTGAAGATATAAAAGGTAATCTTTCTACTACCGTCTGTAGGAAATATGATGAAGCAAAAATCTATCATGATGGAAAATGGGTAATGTTTGAACCGACTGATACCGCCGAATTTGATGATTACATGAAATTACTGGCTATTAAAAGAAAACCAAATCGGAAATAATAGCCCCATTTATTGGGCGACAAAAGGAGGGGGAGCATGGAATTATCCATGCAAGAGCGCCTAAAAGACCTGCGTGTGGAGCGTGGGCTGACGTTGGAACAGCTTGCGGAGGAAACCAAACTCTCCAAGTCTGCGCTGGGCAGCTATGAAGCGGACGACTTCAAGGACATCAGCCACTATTCCCTTATCAAGCTGGCGAAATTTTACGGCGTGACCGCCGATTATCTGCTGGGACTGTCAGAAACAAAAAATCACCCAAACGCCGATCTTGCAGACCTGCGGTTGAGTGATGATATGATTGAACTATTGAAAAGCGGATTGATTGACAATGCCCTCTTGTGTGAATTGGCGGCGCACCCGAATTTTCCCCGGCTCATGGCCGACCTTGAAATCTATGTGAACGGAACAGCGGTCAAGCAGGTGCAGGGCGCAAACGCCATTGTGGACGCTATGAGCGCAAAAATTATGAAAAAGCATAACCCCGGCATGAGCGACCCGCAGTTAAGACAGCTTATCGCCGCCCATATTGATGATGACAGCTTTTGCCGTTACATAATCCAGCAGGATATAAACACGATAGCCCTTGACCTGCGGGAAGCCCATAAAGACGATTTTTTTAGCGTCCGCTGAAAGGATTTTTACAGGCCGCAGACGAAGCCGCCAGCGAGGACAGCGATCCAGATAAAGCGTCTTTGGCGTTTATCTGTAAACGGCTCAAATTGAATTTTAAGAAGCTGTCAGCAGATGAAAAGAAGTGGCTGAAAAAGATTGTGGAGAAATCGAACTTGCTGAAAAATCCAAATCCACAGCGGGGGGGAGAAAG
>DBGCRA010000175.1:0-15954 GCA_048359195.1 Candidatus Gallispira sp. | reverse complement strand
TTGTATACCCTGCCCGGATTTCTAACCAAAAGCTCAAGAATATCAAATTCCTTTGCCGTCAAATTCTTTTCTATACCTTTAATAAAACATCTTCTGCTTTCAAGATCGATTTCCAAATCTTTAGCCTTAATTATATTATTCTTAGGCTCCTCCTTAACAACGGAATGAACACTTCTTCTCAAAATAGCCTTGATTCTTGCCTTTAATTCAAGAATATTAAAAGGCTTTGTAAGATAATCGTCCGCACCGTATTCAAGACCCATAATTTTGTCCATATCCTCGCCCTTTGCAGTAACCATAATAATAGGAACATTTGAAAATTCCCTAATCATACGGCAAACCTCAAGACCATCTATTTTGGGCAGCATAACATCAAGCAAAATAAGTGAATATCTGTTTGTCTTTGCAAGCCTGAATGCTTCTTCACCGTCATAGGCAACATCAACTGCCATACCCTCCTGTTCAAGGCTGAATTTAATCCCCTTTACAATAAGCTTCTCATCATCAACAACTAAAATTTTATGTGCCATTACTAACTCCTCCAAATATTTATACATTTATTTATCTGCAAGCAAAAAATTGCTGTTTTATGTTAATTATGCTGAATTGCAAAAGTATACAAAGATATATTTTTCTGCACCGTTCAGCAAATTTTTATTAATTTCCCCTTGATTGAAAACAAAATTTATATTATAATTAAATGGTTTGATTTAATAAGCAAGGAGAACAATTATGAATAGTAAATCCACTCTATATCATTTTATCACATTTGTATTAATTTTTACAGTGTTTTTTTCTAGTAATTGTATAGAAATTTTTGCGGAATCGACTTCTGAAATTACACAAAATTCAGAAACCTCTTCAGAAATCACAACAGAAGCCCCTTCCGTTGTCAAAAATTATGCCGATGAAAGCTACACATTAAATCTTAATTCAAGGGCTGCCATACTTATGGACGCCAATACAGGTGTTGTAATTTATGAAAAAAATGCCCATGAAAAGCTCTATCCTGCAAGTATAACCAAAGTGCTTACAGGCTATATTGCCTGTAGTGAAGGCAATTTAGAGGATACACTCACGGTTTCACAAAATGCCATTGACGGTATGGGCATAGGAGGCAGCAGCATAGGTCTTGTCCCCGGAGAACAGATTAGCTTTGAGGACGGTATGTACGGTGTTATGCTTGAGTCAGCAAATGAGGTATGTATGGCAATAGCCGAGCATATGTCGGGAACAGTAGACGCCTTTGTTAATAAAATGAATGAGGTTGCCAAATCATTAGGCTGTACGGAAAGTAATTTTGCAAATCCTCACGGTTTCCACGATGACAATCATTACACAACCTGCTATGATATGGCACTTATAACCAAAACGGCAATTACCAACGATGACTTTAATCATATATGGGGTACAATCTCCCACCAAATACCTGCAACTAACAAAAACGTTGCAAGATACCTTAATCACAAGGATAAAATGATAAAGCCCACATCAGAATATTTTTATCCTAACCTTATAGGAGGCAAGACAGGATTTACCGATGAGGCAGGCAATACACTTGTAAGCTATGCAGAAAAAGACGGTGCTTCCCTTATTGCAGTTGTTATGAAAGCCGACGGCTATGACAACACATATAAGGACACAACAGCTCTCCTTGACTACGGCTTTTCTGTTTACAACAGCAGAGAAACTATATTCAGAGCCGCAGATTATTCCGCAACCGCAAATGTTATACAGGAATATAAGGGCAAAAACTATGTACTTGGTACAGTTAATATAAGCGGCTCAAGAGATGTGGATATGGCACTTCCAAAGTTTATGGATGCATCACAGATTACTGTTAAGCCAAGCTTTGATGAAAATATTGCAGCACCTATAAACATTAACAATATTGTTGGTAAAATAGATATTTATTATAATGATGTTTTTCTTGATTCCGTAGATGCCATAGCCACAACCGATGCTCCCGCCCTTTCCGATAAGGAGCTTGCAAAACGAGCGTTAAAGGACAACTTAAGAAAATATGTAATGGTTCCTTCCATAATATTAATTGTTATATTTATGCTTTTCCTTGTTGCAGTTTTTGTGCAAAGCATTATTAATCAAATAACAGGCAAAAACAAAAAGAAAAAAAGGAGAAGAAAAGGCAGCAAAAAAAGCCCCGTTTCTTCAAACCGAACAAGACCTGTTCATCACACCAAAAGACATTCTCAACACAAGGTCAGGACATCATCACGGCAGGTAAGACCTGTAACCAGAAGAAAAACACCTCCCAAAAAGGTGCAAAGAAAAACTACAGATAATAAAATTAACGAATAAAAATTTATTGAGGCAGTTTCTTTTGTGAAAATTGCCTCTTTTTTATTTCAATTTAACTAAATTTATATTGATTTTGTGTGAATTTTATAGTATTATAGTATTAGGTAAAACAATAATATCATAAATGGAGGTATATCCAATGGAGAAATTAAACAGACAACTTTTAACAAACGGTTTCAAATTTAACGATGACCTTGAAATCGGCGGTACAGCAAGAAAGGCTGAAAAGGTTATTCAGTTTGGTGAAGGTAATTTCCTTCGTGCCTTTGTTGACTATATGTTTGACAAAATTAACGAGGAAGGCTTATTTGACGGCGGTATTACTCTTATTCAGCCAATTCCCGGCGGTGATTTTTTAAGAAATATTCTCAACGAACAGGAAGGTCTTTACACTCTTATTGCAAGAGGCCGTGAAGATGGCGAAAAAGTTGTTCAGAAAAGACTTATCACTTGTGTAAACAGATGTATCAATCCTTATGTTGACCTTGATACATACAACGAGTGTGCTAAGAATCCCGAGCTTAGATTTGTAGTATCAAACACTACTGAGGCAGGTATTTCATGGAAAGAAGAAGATATGACTGCTACTGAACCACAGGATTCATTCCCTGCTAAGGTTGCCAACTTCTTATATGTAAGATTTAAGGCATTTGACGGCGATAAGAGCAAGGGTCTTGTTTTCATTCCTTGTGAGCTTATTGATGACAACGGCAAAACTTTAAAGAAGTATGTTTTACAGCACGCTAAGAACTGGAACCTTGGTGACGAATTTATTGACTGGATTGAAACAGCTTGTGTATTCACAAGTACCCTTGTTGACAGAATCGTTACAGGCTATCCAAGAAACGAAGCTAAGGACTTATGCGAGCAGTTTGGCTATGAGGACAATGCTATTGATACATCAGAAATTTTCCATACTTGGGTTATTGAAGGTCCTGCTGAACTTGAAGAGGAGCTTCCATTCCCTAAGGCAGGTCTTAAGGTTATATTTACTCCTGATGTTAAGCCATATAAGAAGCGTAAGGTTAGAATACTTAACGGTGCTCATACCTGCTCTGTTTTAGGTGCTTATCTTTCAGGCTATGACATTGTTCGTGATGTAATGAATGATGAAATGTTCTATAAGTATCTTGAGGATGCTTTAAACAACGAAATTATTCCTGCCATTACAAGTGAAGAGCTTACTCACGATGATTTAAAGGGATTTGCTGATGCTGTATTTGACAGATTTAAGAATCCATTTATCGACCATAAGCTTTTAGATATTTCTCTTAACTCAACTTCTAAGTTTGAGGCTCGTGTACTTCATACTATTCAGGAATATTATGCACAGAAGAATGAGCTTCCTAAGATTCTTACATTCTCATTTGCTGCATACCTTGCATTCTACAAGGGTACTGAAATTAAGGATGGTGCTTTAATCGGTCACAGAGGTAACGAGGAATATCCTATTAAGGACAGCCCTTCTGTTCTTGAATTCTATAAGGAGGCTTGGACAGGTGTTGATACTGCTGATAAGGCAGCTGTTTTTGAACTTGTTAAGAAGGTTTGTGCTAATAAGGACTTCTGGCTTGGCAGTGACCTTAACACTGAATTAGGTAACTTCCCTGAAGTTGTTGCTGACCACTTATATAACATACTTAATGACGGTGTTGTATCAGAAATTAAAAAGGTTTTAGCATAATAAAATAAATTACGGAGGATAATATGAATACAAACAATGCTATTAAAATAAATGATAATGATAACGTTGTTGTAGCCCTTCGCAACATCGCTGCCGGTGAAGAAATCTACGGAGTAAAGGCAGTTGAAAACATCGACAGGGGTCATAAAATGGCCCTTGTTGACGTTAAGGAAGGCGAAAACATTATTAAGTACGGCTACCCTATCGGTCATGCCACTACTGAAATCAAAGCCGGTCAGTGGGTTCATACTCACAATATCAAGACTAACTTAAGCTCAACTCTTGAATATACTTATAACCCTAAATTAAAGGATATTCCCGTTACAAGAAAGGATACCTTTATGGGCTATGTTCGTAAGAACGGTGAAGTAGGTATCAGAAATGAAATTTGGGTTGTAAACACTGTAGGCTGTGTAAACGGTGTATCCAATGCTATAGTTACAGAAGCCAACAAGAGATTTGGCGGCAGAGTTGACGGTATTTATAACTTTGTTCATCCTTATGGCTGTTCTCAGCTTGGTGAAGATCACGAAAACACTCAAAAACTTTTAGCAGGTATGGTAAGACATCCAAATGCAGCAGGCGTTTTAGTTTTGAGCTTAGGCTGTGAAAACAACAACTTAAACGAATTTAAAAAGTATCTCGGTGATTACGATGAAGATAGAGTTAAATTCCTTGTAATCCAGGAATCAGACGATGAGATAGAAGACGCAATGACCATTATAGGTGACCTTGTTACTTATGCCGAACAGTTTAAGCAGGAAGAATGTCCTGTATCTAAGCTTGTTATCGGTCTTAAGTGCGGTGGCTCTGACGGTTTGTCAGGTATTACGGCTAATCCTCTTATCGGCAGAATTTCCGATATTATGGTTGCTAACGGCGGTAAGACAGTTCTTTCTGAAGTACCTGAAATGTTTGGTGCCGAAACTATGCTCATGGACAGATGTAAGACACCTGAACTTTTTGAAAAAACAGTTCACCTCATTAATGACTTTAAGGAATATTTCATAAGCCACGGTGAGCCTGTTGGTGAAAATCCATCTCCCGGTAACAAGAAGGGCGGCATTACAACTCTTGAGGACAAATCTCTCGGCTGTACTCAAAAAGGAGGTACCTCTAATGTAATGGGCGTTCTTAAATACGGTGAAAAGGTTACTGCTGACGGTCTTAGCTTATTACAGGGACCCGGTAATGATATAGTTGCCATAAGCGGTATGATGGCATCGGGCTGTCACATTATTCTTTTCTCTACAGGACGTGGTACACCTGTCGGTTCACCTGTTCCTACAGTTAAGATTGCTACTAATTCTGCATTAGCCAACAAGAAATCCAACTGGATTGACTGGAATGCAGGCAGACTTGTTGAAGATAAGCAGATGGATGAGTATGCTGAAGAATTTTTTAAGTATATTCTTGATGTTGCATCTGACAAGGTTAAGACTAAGAATGAGGTTAACGGCTACAGAGAAATTGCTATTTTCAAAAACGGCGTAACATTGTAATCATAACAGAGGAGTTTTACCCTCCCCTGCTTATAATTAAATACATTTATGGAGGAAATAAAAATGGGCTTTATTGATGAAAACTTTTTATTAAAGACTAAAACTGCACAGAAGTTATTCCATGACTATGCAAAGGCACAGCCAATATATGACTTCCATTGTCACCTTAATCCACAGGAAATTTATGAGAACAAGAACTTTGAGGATATTTCAGATGTATGGCTTGGCGGTGACCACTACAAGTGGAGAGCTATGAGATCTTTAGGTGTACCTGAGGAAGAAATTACAGGCAAAAATGCAGACAAGCTTAACAAGTTTGTTAAGTGGGCTGAAACAATTCAGTATGCTATTGGTAATCCATTATATCATTGGACTCACCTTGAGTTACAGAGATACTTCGGTATTTATGAGCCATTAACAAAGGATAATGCAGTTGAAATTCACGATAAGATTAACGAAATGCTTGCTAAGCCTGATTTCAGAGTAAGAGAGCTTATAGTTAAGTCTAATGTTAAGGCTATTAACACTACAGATGATCCTGCTGATTCATTAGAATGGCACAAAAAGATTGCTGCTGAAGAAACAAGATTTAAGGTATATCCTGCTTGGAGACCTGACAAGGCTCTTAATATTGATGCACCTACTTATGCAGAATATATCAAGACTCTTGGCGAAGCTGGCGGTAAGGAAATCAAGACATTTGCTGACTTAAAGGCTGTTCTTTTAGACAGAATGGACTTATTTGAGGAGTTAGGCTGTAGAGCATCTGACCACGCTTTCACTTATGTTCCTTTCAACACAGCATCTGAGGCTGAGGTTGATGCAATCATTGCTAAGGCTCTTGCAGGCGAAAAGACAACTAAGGACGAGGGTGAAAAGTACAGAACAGCTCTTATGTTATTCTTAGGTGCTGAGTACCACAAGAGAAACTGGGCTATGGAAATCCATATGAACATTAAGAGAGATAACAATACAAGAATGTTTGAAAAGATGGGTCCTGATACAGGCTTTGACTGTATTTCCGACTGGTCAACAGTTGAGGGCTTAACTAATCTCCTTGATGCCTTAGACTATAACAACAATTTACCTAAGACATTATTATTTGCAGGTAATCCTGCCGATAATCAGGTATTCGGTACAATTCTCGGTTGTTTCCAGGGTACTGAGGCTGCTTCTAAGATTCAGTTCGGTACTGCTTGGTGGTTTAATGATAACAAGGACGGTATGGAAGCACAGATTAAGGCTCTTGGTAACCTTGGAGTGCTTGGTAAGTTCGTTGGTATGCTTACTGACTCAAGAAGTTTCTTGTCTTATCCAAGACATGAATACTTTAGAAGAATCCTTTGCAACATCCTTGGCGAATGGATTGAAAACGGCGAATATGCCGACGATATTGAATTTGCAGGTAAGATTGTAGAGGATATTTGCTACAACAACGCTGCTAAATATTTTAATCTTGACTGATAATGTGTCTGATTAACCTTTAGGGGCAGAGTTTTCTGCCCCTTTATTTTTCAATAAAAAGGGGGTATTTTTATGAAAAAGTTTTCTTTTAAAAGCTATACGGCAGGCATATTAACTGCCATTGCCGTTATGACACCTGTTCTGGCTGCAGGTGCAGCAAATTCCCGGACTATTGATGTTATATTCGGCAAAATTAAACTTATAGTAAACGGCAATGCAGTAAATGAAGACACCCTTCTTTACAATGGAACCACATATCTTCCAATAAGGGCTATAGGCACGGCTCTTAATGCAGATGTAAGCTATGATGCAGCAAAATATGAGGCATCTATTACAACCCCTGATACAAGTGCATCAACTTATTGGGCTAACAAGGTTTATATTATAGCAACAGAAGGAAATATAGATGCAAACAAGCTTATTATAAGCAATGTAACAGCAAGTGATTTTAATTTTGAATTCAGAACAAATGACAGCAGTGTACTAAAAGGTACTGCCAATATTACAAACTATACGGCAATATGTATAATTTCTGATATTTATGGTCTTAAATTTGAAATACACGGCGATGAAATCACTGTTTATGAAACGGGAAAGAATCAGCTGTTCCCTTCAGGAAGTGCAGCATATGTTCATAAAACGGCAATGCAGACTACCGATAACCAAAACACAACAACAACTGACGGTGATGCGGAATCTTATGCTGATTTTAAAGAAGGCAAATACTCAAGCGGTTCCTCTGATATGGCAAAAACTCTTATTATAAGCGATATTAAAGCCGGAGAAAGCCTTAAATATCAGGTTATTGCCGCTAACGGCAATGACATTGTAACTGAAGGTGTAGCTAAAATCACAGACAAAGGCAAGGCAGAATGTATATTTGCCGAGGACTATACAATAACATTAACATATTATAAAAACAATGTTATTGAATTGAAAGAATCACAATCTAAACTTTTTCCTGCCAAAGGTATTAAATTTTATACATTTTAAAAATAAAGTGCAGACAGGGGCAATTCCCTTGTCTGCACTTATATTTATTTACTTAAAATCTCTACAGCTTTTTTAAGCTGTAGGTCATTTATCAAATCACATTCTGCTTTATCACCTGAAAGCGTTTTTGATTCATAATCGTCGGAATTATCCACCTCAATATCAGGTGAAACCCCTACTCCGTCAATACATACCCCATTAGGTGTGTAGTATTTAGATGTTGTCAGCTTTACTGCACTGCCGTCATTAAATGGAAATGTAGTCTGCACAACACCCTTGCCATAGGTATTCTTGCCTATAATTGTACCCTTTCCCGTATCCTTTATAGCAGCGGTAAGAAGCTCTGATGCCGATGCACTGTTTTCATTTACAAGTACAGCAACAGGAATATCAATTTCACCCTCAGTTGATTTTATATACTCTCTTTTACCGTTTTTATCCTCTGTGTAGGTAATAATACCTTCAGGTATAATATCATCAGCTATCTTTGAAACCGTATCCAGCAGACCTCCCGGATTATCCCTTAAATCAATAATAAGACTTTTTATATTCTGACTTCTTAAATTATCATATACTGCCTTATACTGGTCATATGTAACAGCTTCAAAGCCCTCAATTTTAATATAGCCTATATTATTATTTAAAACAGCACCGCCTACAGTCGGAACATCAACCTCATCTCTTACAACTGTTGTGTCAAAGACTTCATTCTCTCTCTTAATTGTAAGCACCATTGATGTACCCTTTTCTCCTCTTATTTTGTCAATAGCTTCATTATAATTGTCATAACTTACAACCATACCATCAACCTTTAGTATTTTATCACCTGATTTAATACCTGCTTTTGCCGCAGGTGAATTTTCATATACAGCAAAAATTGATATGGTATAATCATCAGGATCTATTGAGGTTTTTGCACCCATTCCCGCATAATTACCGCTGGTACTTATCTTGTAAGATTCAAAATCCTCCTTTGATATATAGCGTGAGTATTTATCTGTTGAAAAAGCAAGCATACCTGTATATATACCGTCAAAAATTTTCTCATTCTCCAAATCCCCTACATATTCCTTTTCCATCAGATTATATATCGCCTTAGCCTTAGACTCAAAATTATACTCCTTTTTTATCCATATATTATAGGCAAGTATAGCCGAATGGACAGCAAGGATTACAATAATTGTAAGCATTATGCCAATTACAATTCCTCTTTTTGTATCCGGACTTAAATGCTCGTCAACTTTTGTTTCATTTTTAAACTCGTCATTATTCATAAAACACTCTCCTTTATATTATTGTATTAGCCCATTTCAATTTAAGAACTCTTGCTTCACTAAAAATCATTTTTACAACCTCTTCGGCATAAACCATAGCAAATGTTATATATATAGGCATCCCTAAAACCATTGAACCAAGGAAAGCCATTGGTACACCTATAAGCCATACACTTCCCATATCAAGTATAAGCCCTGCAAGAGTATCTCCACCACTCCTGAGTATACCTATTATATTTGTATAGTTAATGTTTTTAATTACAATACCAACAGCTACAATATACAACATATAAAGAGCATATTTCCTGCCAAGCTCGTCTATATCAAAAAATCCCACTATAATTTGAGCAAATAATGCAAGTATTACTCCTGATATTACAGAAAAAATAACAGCCAGTGTTTTTGCCTTTTTGGAATAATCAATAGCTCTTTCTCTGTCCCTTGCTCCCAAAGTATTGCTTAAAACAATGCTGCATGCAGCACCTACTCCAAATCCTGCCACAACAAACAAATTTTGTACCGAACTTGAAACCTGAACAGCTGCCTGTGCAACCGTACCGCTGTATTTGTATGCTATATTATAGCAGGTTGTACCCAAAGCCCAGAAAAACTCATTTAAAAACACAGGCATTGCAACAATAAAGTATTTCTTAATAAAAGCTTTGTCAAATTCAAAATAGTCCTTTACACTTCCAACAATAGGAAGCTTTCTTCCAAAGACAAGAATAAGCTGTACTGTAAGCTCAACACTTCTGGCACAAATTGTACCCATTGCAGCACCTCTCACACCAAGTCCCATCTTAAATATAAATATATAATTTAAAATCACATTTACAACAAGGGATATAAATGTTGTAAACATAGGCTGTGCAGCTCTTCCAACAGCCTTTAATGCCACATTTACCACATTTATAAATGCTGTAAGCAAATAACTGTAGGATATGATTTTAAGATACCCTACACCTAATTCAATAACATTTGCATCATTTGAATAAATGCTAAGTATTTCTTTTGGAAATACCATTGCACCTATGAAAAACAGCAATGCAAAGCTCTCCACAAAAATTGCCGCCAATCCCAAAACACGTCTTACACTCTTAATATCACCACTGCCCCAATACTGTGCCATAAATATTGTTGCACCGCTGCATATACCAAAGCAGCACAAATTAAAAAGAAAGAATATCTGATTGCTTAAACCAACTGCTGTTACACTTTCTGCTCCCAGCTTTCCTGTCATAAAGGTATCCATAATGTTAATAAGTGAATTTATAAGCTCATTAAGCATTATGGGCAAAGCCAGTGCCGTAATATTTTTTAAAAATACCTTGTCTTTAAATAAATTCCTCATAGCCTAAAATTCCCCTTGCAAAATCTTTTACTATAAGCTATCATAACACTATAGACAATATTTTTCAAGAGGATAAATTAATTGGGAGGGATAAATATGAAGGGAAATAAAACCGTTTTCGTAACAGGAGCTTCAAGAGGAATAGGAAAGGCTATTGCTGCTCTTTTTGCAGTTGAGGGATATAATGTGGCGATTATGTGCAAATCCTCTCATAGAGAACTTGTTGAAACCGAAAAGGAACTTAGAATATATAATCCCAATATTCTTGCTCTTATGGGAGATTTATCAAACTATGCTGTTGCTAAGGATGCAATAAGACGTATCGAATCTGAATTTGGCTGTATTGATGTTTTGGTAAATAACGCAGGCATATCCCATATAGGTCTTTTTAACAAAATGCGTCCCGAGGAATGGAAAAAAATAATTGATACAAACTTTGGCACTGTACTTAACTGTACCCATATTGCAATACAGAATATGATTAGAATACACAAGGGTAACATAATAAATATTTCATCTATGTGGGGGGAGCTTGGTGCTTCCTGTGAGGCAGTTTATTCAGCCACAAAGGGTGCTGTTAACTCCTTTACCAAGTCTATGGCTAAAGAACTTGCACCAAGTAATATAAGAGTAAATGCCATTTCCTGTGGTGTTATCGATACTAAAATGAATGCCTTTTTATCCCCTTCGGAAAAAATGGCTTTAAAAGAAGAAATACCTCTGGGGCGTTTTGGTTCACCTGAGGAGGTAGCAAAACTTGCCTTATATCTTGCTGAAAATGACAGTGCCTATATTACGGGACAAATTATAAGTATTGACGGTGGTATGAGTTGAAATTATTAACTTCCGATTGGCAAGCCAATCGGAAGTTAAACATTAATTTATACCATCACTTACCCTTCACATATCAAACAATTGTCCATGTTTTTCATAGCTTGATATTTTGCTTATTTTATTATTCTCATCTACAAAAACAACCTTCGGCTTATGATTTTTTACTTCATCAGTATTCATACTGCAATATGCCATTATAATTACATAATCTCCCTTTTGAACACATCGTGCCGCCGCACCATTTAAACAAATCATACCCGAGCCTTTTTCTCCTGCAATAACATAGGTTTCAAATCTTTCACCGTTATTTACATCAGCAATCTGTACTTTTTCATATTCCAGAATACCTGACGCTTCCAAAAGCCCGGAATCTATAGTAATACTCCCTACATAGTCAAGCTCAGCCTGCACAACCTTTGCACGATGTATTTTGCTTTTTAACATAGTAATTTCCATATTTTTTACTCCATAATAAAATTATCAATTAATCTTGTTTTGCCAATATACACAGCCATAGCCATAAGCATAGGTGTTTTAATACTTTCTATAGGCTTTAGTGTATTCAAATCAACTATTTCAACATAATCAATTTTTGCAAGATGTTCTTTATTTATCTCTGCCTTTGCCATATCAATTATTTTGCTGCAACAGGTTTCACCATTTTCAATCATAACCCTTGCCATATCAAGTGAACGTGAAAGACAAAGTGCTGCAGTTCTTTCCTCTGTATTTAAGTATGTATTTCTTGAACTTTTTGCAAGACCGTCAGCCTCACGTACAATTGGACAACCTACAATTTCAATATCAAAATTCAAATCCTGTACCATTTTTCTTATTATGCAAAGCTGCTGTGCATCCTTTTGCCCAAAATAAGCTCTGTCAGGAGCAACAATATTAAAAAGCTTGCTTACTACAGTACATACACCGCTGAAATGTATAGGTCTGGTTTTACCGCAAAGCACCTTTGTAATTTCTCTCATATCCACAAATGTTAAAGGATTTACATACATTTCATCAGCCTCAGGATTAAATATAACATCAGCACCTGCCTCGTCACACAGTCTTGAATCTGCCTCAATATCTCTTGGATAGCTTTCAAAATCCTCATTGGGAGCAAACTGTGTAGGATTTACAAAATCACTTACAACTACTCTGTCGTTTTCAGCCACAGCTCTTACAATAAGACTTTTATGTCCCTCGTGAAGATATCCCATAGTAGGTACAAGTCCTACACTAAGCCCTTCTCTTTTCCATTCCTTAACAATCTTTCTAAGCTCTTCTATTGTTTTGATAACTTTCATTTTAGTTCTCCTGTATTAATATAATTTTTCAATAATGCTTTCATCAATTTTAAATGTGTGTTCTTCCCTTGGGAATTTGCCTGAAATAACTTCCTCGTGATATTTTTTAAAACAATCCTTCATTATTTCCCCAACCTCACCATATTTTTTAACAAATTTAGGTGTAAAGTCTGAATAAAGCCCAAGCATATCCTGATATACCAAAACCTGACCGTCACAGTTAACTCCTGCTCCTATACCTATTGTAGGTATTGACAGTTTTTCTGTTATAATTTTGGCAAGTGCAGCAGGAACACACTCAAGTACCACGGCAAAAGCACCGGCTTCTTCAACAGCCAAAGCATCTTCAATTACTCTTTTTGCCGCTTCTTCTGTTTTGCCCTGAACTTTAAATCCGCCAAAGGCCTTAACTGACTGTGGAGTAAGCCCAATATGACCAACCACAGGTATTGATGCCTTTGTAATAGCCTTAATATGCTCGGCAAAATCTACACCGCCTTCAAGCTTAACTGCTCCCGCATTAGCCTCTTTCATAAGTCTGCCTGCATTAACCACAGCGTCATAAACTGATGTCTGATATGACATAAAAGGCATATCAGCTATAACTAAAGCATTTTTAACACCTCTTGCCACAGCCCTTGTATGATGTATCATATCCTCCATAGTTACAGATAATGTGTCATCATATCCAAGCATAACCATTCCCAGGGAATCACCCACCAGAATACTGTTTACACCCGACTCGTCAATAAGCTTTGCAGTTGAATAATCATAAGCTGTAAGCATAGAAATTTTTTCACCTTTTTCCTTAGCCGCCAAAAAGGTGGATTTTGTGTTTTTCATAAATTAACCTCCGTTTTATCATTTCTTCAAATTTACACAGCAAATTAAAGCCGTAAATTTTAACAGCCTTGAATAAGATTAAAAGTTTTAAAATTTTGCCGTGATTATTAAGAAAAGAATTTACCGCCTTAATAAAAGCAGTGCTGAGGTAATATTTATTAATGAAAAAATCAGATAACAGAAAATCAATACAATGCCATTAAATTTTTACTTTTACAATCCATACCGCAAATCAAAGCAGTTACGGTCAAAAAGCTTATTTAGTCCTTGTATTGTTTAAATATGCAGTCCTGCTTTAATTGCAGGGATGTCTGTATCCGGTGCAGTTTCATTAAGAATACTACCCATAACAAGCATAATTACAGGAAATTTAACTTCCTGTAATTAATATATCACTTTTTTATATTAAATACAAGATAAAAATACATTCCCATTACTTATTTATGCCAAAACATAAACCGAGCGGATAAACACTGTTTATCCGCCCATAAATTAATTTTGTGCCATTTTATAAATATTATACATATCCTGCTGATTAAGCTTTTTAACACAGCCAATGGTTCTTGTACCCTTAAAGCTGCACTTATAAGCAAGCTCTTTTAACTGTTCTTCTGTCGGATCAATACCAAGCTCCTTTAGTGATGTTGGCATATTTACAAAACGATAAAATTCCTCCATTTTTTCTATGCCCCTTATGGCTGTTTCCATTAGGTCATCTGTTGGTTCAACACCCATAACATTTATTGCAAATTTTGCAAATCTTTCAGGTCTTTCATCAACAACATATCTGGCCCAGCTTCCCCATACGGCAACAAGCCCTGCACCATGAGCAACATCAAACATACCCCCAAGCTCGTGTTCAAGCTGATGAGTAGCCCAATCGCCGCCGTCAGTACCACAGCCGGTAAGTCCGTTATGAGAAAGGCTTCCTGCCCACATAACCTCTGCTCTTGCATCATAGCTATCAGGATCATTTAAAAGTATTTTTGCATTTTTCATCACCGTACATATTAAATTTTCACTTATACCATCTGTAAGCTCCATATTTTCACCATGATTTAAGTATCTCTCCATAGTATGCATCATAATATCCACACAGCCGCTTTCTGTCTGATATGTAGGCAGCGTCATAGTAATTTCAGGATTCATAATTGCAAACTTAGGACGGCAAAAATCATAATTACATCCTCTCTTAAGCCAACCGTCTTCATTTGTAATCACGGAAGAATTGCTCATTTCAGAACCTGCCGCTGATATTGTAAGTACAACACCTATAGGCAAACAAGCATCAGGCACTCGCTTTTTCATATAAAAATCCCATACGTCACCTTTATTTGCAGCACCATAGCCAATAGCCTTAGCCGAATCTATTACACTTCCTCCACCAACAGCAAGTATAAAATCCACACCTTCTTTTTTACAAAGATCAATACCATTATATACAAGAGATAAACGTGGATTGGGCACAACACCACCCAATGAAACATAAGGTATACCGGCATCATCAAGTGATTTCATTATTCTGTCAAGCAAACCGTTTCTTTTTACACTTCCGCTGCCATAATGAAGAAGTACTTTTTTACAGCCCTGCTCCTTTACCAAAACACCTGCATTTTCTTCTGTTTTTTTGCCAAACACAACCTTTGTGGGCGTATAATAATTAAAATTATTCATAATTACCACCTTTTGCTTTTTTATTTATTTTAACATAACTAAATAAAATAAACAATAAAAAGCAGGGTTAATTTCTTAAATCAATTCTCCTTTTAATTTCTCCGCCTAAGTACATGGCAATTACCATCTTAACTAAGTCCACAACAATAAATGGTGCAACACAAACCATAAATGATGCAATAAGACTTTCCTTCATAGATACGGAGTACCATAAAGTACCCAAAACATAAACCACTATTGTACCTAAAATCATACCTAAAAGCTGCATAAGTCTGCTATTTTTAAATTTATCGATAAATATACCGCAAATAATTGCCATAAATATAAAGCCTATCAGGCAGCCGCCAGTAGGACCCACAGCCTTTCCGATACCGCCTGTAAATCCCGAAAAAACAGGCAAACCAACTATACCCAGTAAATAATAGATTATATAGCTGTATACTGCATATTTGGTTTCAATAATATAAACCGCTAAATACACTGCAAGATTTGTAAATGAAACGGGTATAGGACCAATAGGTATTGATAATGGTGCCAGTATACATGTAACTGCTGTCATAAGTGCTATTTTTGTCATTGTTTTAATATTCATAATATCCTCCTCGTATTATATAGTTATAGTGTTTAAAGCCCTAATTCAGGACTTATGCTATAATGTATAAGATACTGTGGATTAGTTATTACCTCCTACCACGTGATGGTTTAATTTAGGCTC
>DBGCRA010000174.1:0-12682 GCA_048359195.1 Candidatus Gallispira sp. | reverse complement strand
TTTTCCTGAAATTTAAAATACGGCATTCGACATTTCGCTTGTCGAATACCGTAGAAAACATCTTTGCTGCATTATTTGTCAAGAGCTGTCGGATACACAGAAAAATTTAAAGCGCCAAGGTTTACCAGATTGGTAAACACAGGCTATGGAAAATATTTATAAAAAATTTTGTTGTGATTATACTTTTAAATTTAATATATTGTAAATTATCAGTGTTATTTTTCTGTTTTGTTTACAATTTGTTTACTCATTCAAAAACCGTGATTTTTTGTTTTAAAAGGCTTGTATTGTTTTAAATATTATGATATACTGTTTATTGAAAATTTAAAATAAAAAGGTGCCTGATGCAGTTTGATACTGTGGTTCAGGATAATAGGGAATCGGGTGTGAATCCCGAACAATCCCGTTGCTGTGTAAGCGGAGCATTTTTTCATGCCGAAAGGCAGTCACTGTGAAAATGGGAAGACGAAAAAATGTGTTGAGGCTAAAGTCAGAAGACCTGCCTTTTTATTAGGTGATTATAAGTCCTGCGGTGTACAGGCACTTGTAAAAGATGCTCTTAAAGAGGTTTTATTTGAATGTAATAATATGGCTCTTTTGGGGTTTACTTTTGGTGTCTATTTGTATCCGTAGGGAAACAAATGGACTTTTTTTATTGTAAAAAAACAGGGGTTTAATTGGTGAATTATGAAGATTGATTATTATGCTTATCGTTCGGGAATAAAAAACTGGAACAGTCAGTTTAAAGTATTGCTGGCAGTTATTACATTATGTTTAGTTATAGCGTTAAATAAAATTCCTGTATCTTTATTTGTAATTTTATCAATGGGTGTTCTTACTTTGAGGGTAGGAAAAACGCCTTTTAAGGTATATTTTCACCTTATGACTATACCACTTACATTTATGATTTTAAGTGCTGTGACTATTGCATTGCAATTTGGTGGACAGCCTGTTGGGAAGTGGTATGTTTCTGCTCGCTTTTTTTATGTGTTTGTGACTAAAAGCAGTATAATGACTGCTATTGGTGTGTTTTTTAAAGCAATGGCAGGTATGAGTGCTTTATATATGATGTCTTTGTCTACACCTGTAAATGAATTTATTATTGTTTTACAAAAGCTCCATTTGCCTAAAATACTGGCTGAGCTTATGAATTTAATTTACAGATACATATTTATATTGTTTGATGTGGCAGGAGAGATGCAGATTGCGGCTAAAGCAAGGCTTGGTTATCAGACTTTTTTTCAGTCATGTAAAAGTTTTGCGGGTATTGCAGGCAACTTGTTTTTAATTTCACTTAAAAAAGCCAGTGTATATTATGATGCTCTTCTTTCGAGGGGATATAATGGTACACTTGAATTTCTTACTGAGGAAAATCCTGTGAAAATTTGGCAGATAGCAGGAAGTGTAGTGTATTTTATGATTCTGGTATTAATAGCAGTAATAGTATAGGTGATTTATATGAAAGATATATTATTAGAGGTCAGGGATTTATCCTTTGCCTATGAGGAAAAGCCTGTTTTAAAAGATATTAATGTTAAAATTTATAAGGGTGAAAAAGTAGCTATTATGGGTTCTAACGGTGCAGGAAAGTCTACATTCTTTTTAAACCTGAATGGTGTACTTCAGCCTGAAAAGGGTGAAATAATACTTGAAGACAGGAAAATAGGTAAAAAAGAATTTACAGAGCTTAGGAAAAAGGTTGGCTTTGTATTTCAGGATGCAGACAGTCAGATTATTGCCTCAAATGTAAGAGCTGAAATATCATTTGGACCTATGAATCTTGGACTTACAAGAGATGAAGTAATTAAAAGGGTTGATAATGCTGTAAAATATATGAATCTTGAAAAAATGCAGGACAGAGCACCCCATTATTTAAGCGGTGGTGAGAAAAAAAGAGTGAGCATAGCTGATATATTGGCTATGGAGTCAGAGGTATTAATATTTGATGAACCAATGGCTGCTCTTGACCCTGTTAATGCTGATAATGTAGAGCTTATTTTAGACAGACTTCATAATGATGGAAAAACGTTATTAATAGCAACGCATGATGTGGATTTTGCTTATAGATTTGCAGACAGAATATTGGTATTTTCAGAGGGTCATATTATTGCAGACGGAACATCTGCTGAAATATTCAGTAAGGAAGATGTTATGCGGCAGGCACACCTTAAAAAGCCTGCAATTATGACTGTATGGGAGGCTCTTATAAGAGCTGATATAGTAACGGATAATGGCAGTTATCCCGTTACACCTGATGAGGTAGCAAAAGCATTTGCTTACAATTATAAATGAAAGGAGTGTCATTAAAATGACCAAAACACAGAAATTTTTATTTAATCTGAGCATTGCATTCTCTTTTGTATTTGCTGTATGTCCGACAGCCTTTGCAATGCACATCATGGAGGGGTATCTTCCGCCAAGTCTTTGTATAGCATGGGGTGTTGTATGTATTCCATTCCTTGTAAAAGGTTTCTTTGCTATTAGAAAAATATTTGCAGAAAACAGAAAATCTGTTACAATATTAGCTATGGCAGGTGCATATATATTTGTAATATCTGCATTAAAGATTCCTTCAGTAACAGGAAGCTGTTCGCATATGACAGGTACAGGACTTGGTGCTATTCTTTTCGGACCATGTACTACAGGTATTTTGGGTATTATTGTTCTTATATTCCAAGCAATATTACTTGCTCATGGAGGATTAACAACACTTGGTGCAAATACATTTTCTATGGCTATTGCAGGACCTTTGGTGTCATACGGTATTTATGCTCTTTGCAAAAAGTGTAATGCCAATAAGAAGGTTAGTGTTTTCTTAGCTGCTGCCATTGGTGACTTATTTACATATTGCGTTACAAGTATTCAGCTTGCTATTGCATACCCAAGTGAAAGCGGTGGTGTTGCTGCATCTGCATTGGAATTTTTAGGTGTTTTTGCACCTACGCAGCTTCCTCTTGCAGTAGTTGAGGGTATTTTGACTGTTCTTATAGTTATGGCTTTAGAAAGCTATGCAAAGCCTGAGTTAAAGTCTATTGGATTTGCAGGGTAAGGAGGAAAAAGAATATGAAAAAGAATACAACACTTGTAATTGTATTGTTAATTTTAGTTGCTGCTATTATTATTGTTCCTCTTTTTGCTTTAAAGGGAGCAGAATTTGGCGGCTCTGATGATGCAGGAAGTCAGATGGTAGAGGAAATTCAGGGGGAATATGAGCCTTGGTTTACTCCTGTATTTGAAACTGCATTAGATGGTGAAATTCCGGGAGAAATTGAAAGCCTTTTGTTCTGTGTTCAGACAGGAATTGGTGTTGGTATAGTTGCATTCTTTATGGGTAGATTTGTAGAGAGGAAAAAACATGAAGAGAGCAGTACTTCTCGTTAGTTTTGGTACAAGCTATAAGGAAGCAAGGGAGAAAAGCCTTGAGAGTATATGCAGGGATATGGCAGAGGCGGATAAGAATGTTCCAGTATATCAGGCATATACAAGCGGTATGATTATAAAAAAGCTTGCCAAAGATAACATAAAAATGTATAATGTAGATGAGGCTATTGAAAAGGCATTGAAGGAAAATGTTCAGAGTTTGTATGTAGTTTCAACTCATATGATTCCAGGGCACGAATATAACAAGCTCCTTGGAATACTTGAAAAATATAAATCTGAATTTAAAAGCCTTAAAATTGCAACACCTCTTTTATATGAAAGGGGAGATTGCGAAAAAGTAGTTTCCGTACTTAATAAAATTTTTAAATTTAATAAAATTTATGATTATGTTCTTATGGGACATGGTACAGATGCTGATGCCAACATAAGATATAAAGAAATGAATGAGGCTTTTGAAAATGCCGGATTTAAAAATGTGCATATTGCATCTGTGGAGGCAAAGCCTGATATTAATGATGCAATTGCAGAAATGAAAAAGCGTAAAAACATTGAAAAGGTAATAGTTCATCCTTTTATGATAGTTGCCGGGGATCATGCCAATAATGATATGGCAGGAGAAAGGGACTCTTTTGTATCTGTATTAAATGAATGTGGTTACAAGACGGAGGCTATATTAAAAGGATTAGGCGAATACCCTGAATTCAGGGAAATTTATGTAAATAAATTAACTGAAATGATAAAATAGATAAGAAAGGCAGTAACGAAAATGACAGGAGTTTTATACGGAGTAGGTGTTGGTCCGGGGGACCCTGAGCTTATGACTTTAAAGGCGGTTAAAGCTATTAAAGAATGTGACATAATAGGAATACCTGCAAAGGATATAAGCTCCTGCACTGCCTATAAAATAGCAATAAAGGCTGTACCTGAAATTGATGAAAAGCAAATAATATGTGCACCCATACCTATGACAAAGGATAAAAATTTGTTAAAGGAGGCATACAGTAATTGCTGTAGTAACTTAGAAAAGGAACTTGATAAGGGTAAAAAAATTGCTTTTCTAACCCTTGGTGATCCCACTGTTTACAGTACCTATATGACAATTCATAAAAAAATAAGAGAGAAGGGTTATATAGCTGAACTTATAAGCGGAGTGCCTTCATTTTGTGCAGTTGCTGCAAGGCTGAATTTGTCTTTGGGTTCAAGAAAGGAAAATATACATATTTTACCGGGGGTTTATAATGCTGATGAAATTAAAAAGTATGACGGAACAAAAATTCTTATGAAGTCAGCAGGTAAAATTGAAGAAGTAAAGAATAAAATTTTAGCCAGTGAAAATTTAAGGGCATATGCTGTTACAAATTGCGGAATGGATTCTCAAAAGATTTACTCTGATATTAGCCTTTTAAGTGAGGATGCAGGCTATTTTACAACTATTATAGTTAAAGATATTGAAAAATAATTATAAGCAGAATAGCAGACGATGTCTGTCTTTTTCTGCTTTTTGCAGTTTTTGGTGTGTGTAAAAAAACAGGTGAATAATATGGAAAAATATATTTTGAAAAATCAAAAGCAGCTTAGATGTGGTATTACTACAGGCACCTGTTCGGCAGCGGCAGCAGGAGCTGCGGCAAAATTGCTGCTATTAAATATTGAAAGTAATGAAGTGAATATACATACACCAAAGGGTGTAAAGGTAGCTGTGCCTGTTATTTTAAAGAGGAAAACAGATAAAAAAGTAGAATATATGGTTATAAAGGATAGCGGTGACGACCCTGATGTAACAAATAATGCTGAAATTTGTGCAAGTGTTGAAATGCTTGATAGTAAATATATAAGTCCTTTTGCTTTCAATGATGAAAGATATGAAAATTTATATTTAGACGGTGGAATTGGTGTCGGCAGAGTTACCAAAGCAGGGCTAGAGCAAAATATAGGTCAGGCTGCAATTAATTTGGTTCCAAGAGATATGATTTTTAAGGCTGTAGGAGAAGTATGTCAGCTTGCAGAATACAGAGGAAAACTTTTAATTACCGTTAATATTCCTAAGGGTCAGGAGCTGGCAGAACGTACATTTAATCCACGTCTTGGCATAGAGGGAGGAATATCTATACTTGGTACAAGCGGTATTCTTGAACCTATGAGTGAAAAGGCAATAGTTGATACAATAGAGACAGAAATACGTCAGTTTCATGCACAGGGTAATGAAAATTTACTTGTTACTCCAGGCAATTATGGCAAAAGCTATGTTTCTGATTATTTACATTTGGATTTGAATAAAAGTATTAAGTGCAGTAATTATATTGGTGAAACACTGGATTTAGCTGTTTCTTACAAAATGAAGAATTTTTTGCTTGTAGGAAACATAGGTAAGCTTTGTAAGCTGGCTGCAGGTATTATGAACACTCATTCAAAAATAGCTGACGGAAGATGTGAAATAATGGCATTGCATACGGTTTTGTGCGGCGGCAGCAGGGAAAAAGCTGAAAAAATTATGAATTGTATTAATACAGAAGAAATTCTTGATATACTTGAGGCTTGTAGTTTGAGAAATGCTGTTATTGAAAGCTTATGCAGCAAAATATATGAGCATATAAGCCACAGAGTAGGAAGTAATATGAAATTTGGTGTAATGCTGTTTTCAGAAAAATATGGATTTCTGGGACAGACAAAGGGAACGGAAATAATTTTAAATAATTACAAATAATCGGAGTGTGAAAATATGGTTCATTTTGTTGGAGCAGGTCCCGGTGCAGAGGATTTAATAACAGTAAGAGGATTAAATTATATAAAAGAGGCTGATGTTATTATTTATGCAGGCTCTCTTGTAAATCCGGCACTACTTAAATATGCAAAAAGTGAATGTAAAGTATATAACAGCGCTTACATGACCTTGGAAGAGGTAATAGATGTAACTGTTAAGGCAGAGAAAAAGGGTTTAACTACTGTGCGTTTACATACAGGTGATCCCTCAATATATGGTGCAATAAGGGAGCAGATGGATGAGCTTGAAAAAAGAAGTATTGATTTTGATGTGTGCCCTGGGGTAAGCTCCTTTTTTGGTGCAGCAGCAGCTTTAAAGCTTGAGTATACCCTTCCTGATGTTTCCCAAAGTGTAATAATATCTCGAGAAGAAGGAAGAACTCCTGTTCCTAAAAAGGAAAAGCTTTGTATGCTTGCAAAACATCAGGCGACTATGGTGTTGTTCTTATCTTCCGGTATGTCGGAAAAGGTTAAAGGTAATCTTATTGAGGGTGGTTATTCTCCCGATACACCTGTGGCAGTAATATATAAGGCAACATGGCCTGAGGAAAAAATAATCCGTACGACGCTTGAAAATCTGCCAAAGGACATGGAAAAAGAAAATATAACTAAAACTGCACTTATAATTGTAGGCAGAGTATTGGGGAACAGTTACAGTAAATCAAAGCTATATGATGCTAATTTTACAACAGAATTCAGAAAAGGAAAAGATTGATGAATGTACTTATAATAGCATGCAGCAGACAGGCTTATAATTTGATGAAAAGCCTTGAAAAAATATGGAAGAGCAAAGAGCCTAATATTAATATTATATGTAAGGTTAAATGCAGCAGCTTGCCTGATATTTCTGAAGAGCAGAGTATTAAGGAATGTGTCGGCGAATGGTTTAATGAGGTTAATGCTATTGTTTTTATATCAGCAGCAGGTATTGCTGTGAGAAGTATTGCTCCATTTATAAAGCACAAGTCTGTTGACCCTGCTGTAATTGCAGTAGATGAAAAGGGTAAATTCAGTATTTCTTTGCTGTCAGGACATGGCGGCGGAGCTAATGAGCTTGCAGAAAAAATAGGCGGTATGTTAGGTGCCCTTCCTGTTATTACTACTGCAACAGACAGGGAAGGGAAATTTGCTGTTGATGACTTTGCAAGAAAGAACGGATTAATAATAAAAAACTGGGAATTGGCTAAAAAAGTATCTGTAGATATTCTTGAAGGTAATAAAATAGGCATTTATTCTGAAATAGTACTTGAAGGTAAAATGCCAAAGGAATTGTATTTATGCAGTTTGAGTGAAAGTAAAATAGTGATTTCATACAGAAAAGAAAATGATGATAAACTTTATCTTATACCTAAAATTATTGTGGTAGGTATTGGCTGTAGAAAGGACACATCAGAAGATAAAATCACATTTGCGATAAATTCCTGTCTTGAAGAAGAAAATATACTGCCTGATGCAGTTGCAATGGTTTCAAGTATTGACTTAAAGAAAAACGAAAAAGGAATTATGGAATATTGCAAAAAAAGGAATCTGCCATTTGTTACTTTTTCTGCAGAAGAGCTTAAAAATACGGAAGGAGATTTTTCAAGCTCGGATTTTGTGGAGAGTATAACAGGTGTTTCAAATGTTTGTGAGAGAAGTGCCGCTGCTGCTTCAAAGGGAAAGATTATATGTAAAAAGAAAATCTATGATGGTGTGACTGTTGCACTGGCTGAAATGAAAGGATGTGCAAGCTTTGAATAAGCTGTATGTAGTGGGAATTGGCCCCGGTGAATATGACAAAATGACTTTAGAGGCTGAAAGGGTCTTAAAAAACTGTAATGTTATTGTAGGCTATAGTGTATATGTGGATTTAATAAAGGAGCATTTTGCTGACAAGGAATATATCATAACAGGTATGCGGCAGGAGGAAGCAAGGTGTGATATTGCCCTTAAAGCTGCAGCAGAGGGTAATAAAACTGCTGTTGTATGCAGCGGAGATGCAGGAGTATATGGAATGGCAGGACTGCTTATGGAAATGGGTGTAAATTACCCTGATGTTGAAATTAAAGTTATTGCAGGTGTTACTGCTGCATTATCGGGAGGAGCTGTTTTAGGTTCTCCTTTAGGACATGATTTTGCGGTGATAAGCCTTAGTGATTTAATGACACCTTGGGAGAAAATTGAAGAAAGATTAAAATTTGCTGCTGCTGCTGATTTTGCTGTATGTATTTATAATCCCTCAAGCAAAAAAAGAAAAGATTATTTGGAGAAAGCCTGTAATATACTTTTGGAATATAAATCAGAAGAAACTGTTTGCGGATATGTACGGAATATAGGCAGAGAGGGAGAAAATTATAAAATTTTATCCCTTGCTGCACTTAAGAATACACAGGTTGATATGTTTACAACAGTTTTTATTGGAAATTCTCAGACTAAGAAAATAGGTAATCAAATGGTTACACCGAGAGGATATAGAATTTAAGGAGAATATATATGTCAAATATAGCAGTGTTTGGAGGAACAGTTGAGGGGCGTCTTATTGCAGAGGCTTTTCAGAATACAAAATTGAATATACATATATGTGTTGCTACTGAATATGGTGCTGAATTATTACCTGATTGTTCTAATATTTATATTCATCAGGGTCGAATGAATGAGGAGGAAATGGAACTGTTTTTAAGTGAGCTTTCTGCTGATTATTGCCTTGATGCCACACACCCTTATGCAGCAGAGGTTACTGAGAATATATATAATGCCTGTAAAAATATCGGTTTACCATATATAAGGGTTTTGAGAAAAGAGGAAGATATTGATTGTGATAATCAAGTGATTTACAAGGAAAGCATTGATGAGGCTGTTACCTTTTTAAATGAAACAAGGGGAAATATACTTATTACTACAGGCAGCAGGGATTTGGAAAAGTATACTTCTATTGATGATTATAAGGATAGATGCTTTGCAAGAGTTCTGCCTACATTAAATGTTATTGAAAAGTGTAAGGAATTGGGGTTTGAGGGTAAAAACATAATAGCTATGCAGGGTCCTTTTAGTGAGGAATTTAATTACTGCATATTAAAGCAGATTGGTGCAAGCTGGCTTGTTACCAAAAACTCAGGCAAGGAGGGCGGCTATCAGCAGAAGTGTGAGGCGGCTGTTCGTGCAGGAGTTAATATTATAGTTATTGGCAGAGTTGAAGAAAAAGCTGAAGAAGTAAAAGACTTATCTGAAACTATTGCTTTTATTAAAAAGATTTATGGATTAGAGGATAAGAGAAAAGTTTATATTATTGGAATGGGCCCGGGAAGTTATAATCTGCTGACTAAAGAGGCTGAGGAATGTCTTAATAAATGTGATGTGGTTATTGGTGCTAAAAGGGTACTTAATATTTGTCCTGTAAAAAAGCCTTTTTATCAGAGTTATATTAAGGAGGATATTTTATCTTTTATAGATGAGCATTTTGAATATAAAAATATAGCCATAGTATATTCAGGTGATATTGGATTTTATTCAGGTGCTAAGGGAATGAATGAAATACTTAATAAATATGAGGTTTATCATATTTCAGGAATTTCTTCACCTCTCTACTTTTTAAATAAGTTAGGTGTTTCTTGGGATAATGTTAAGCTGGTAAGCTGTCATGGACAAAATATGAATTTAATTCCATTAATAAGGGAGAATGAAAAAGTTTGTGCTTTACTTGGTAAAAAAGACGCTGTGGCTGACATCTGTAAAAGACTTATTGAATTTGATATGAATGATATTATGGTTACAGTAGGCGAAAGGTTATCTTATAATGATGAGAAAATAACAACAGGTATGCCTGTTGATTTTACAGATAAAGAGGCTGATACTCTTTCCATAATATTATTTGAAAATCCAAAGCCTTGCAGTAAAACAGGCTATGGAATAAAAGACAGTAATTTTATAAGAGGTAATGTGCCTATGACAAAGGAGGAAATAAGAGTTATTTCCTTGTCTAAGCTAGGGCTTAAAAGAAATTCTGTATTATATGATATTGGTGCAGGTACAGGCTCTGTTTCAGTTGAGGCAGCATTACAGTGTAATGAAGGCTTAGTATATGCTATTGAAAAAAACTGTGAAGGTATTGCTCTTATTATTGAAAACAAAAGTAAATTTAAGGCTGAAAATATTGAAGTTGTAGAAGGGACAGCGCCTGATTGCATGGAAGATTTGCAAAAGCCTACTCATGCTTTTATAGGAGGCAGCGGCGGTAAAATTATTGATATTATAAAAGCTGTGAGAGCAAAAAATGAGAATGTAAGATTTGTTATAAATGGGGTTACTTTGGAAACTCTTTCTATGGTTGAAGGTATTAAGTCTGAATTTCCACAGTATGAGAATATGGAAATAGTGCAGCTTAATGTGGCAAGAAGTAAAGCACTTGGTAAATATCATCTTATGTCTGCTGAAAATCCTGTTTATATTATTTCTTTTGGAGGAGAGGAATATGAAAAATAATATGCCGCGATTATTGTTTGCCGCACCAAAAAGCAACAGTGGCAAAACAATGGTAGTGTGTGGAATGATAGAAGTATTCAAAAGAAAAGGCTTAAATGTAAATTCTTTTAAATGCGGTCCTGACTATATAGACCCTATGTTTCACCGCAGGGTTTTGGGAATTGAATCAGGAAATATTGATACATTTTTTACGGATTATGATACAACAAGATATTTGCTTGAAAGAAAGGCTAAAAAGGCTGACATAACATTGATTGAGGGTGTTATGGGATATTATGACGGCTTAGGCGGTCAGTCAGAAAAGGCAAGCACCTATGAGGTTGCTAAGGTTACGGATACACCTGTTATTTTGGTAGTTGACTGTAAGGGTGCAAGTGTTTCATTAGCGGCTGTGATTAAGGGTATTGTAGATTATCGTAATGACAGCAATATTAAGGGTGTGATTTTAAACAGGGTATCACCTATGTATTATAACAGACTAAAAGAGGTTATAGAAAGAGAAGCAGGGGTTAACATACTTGGCTATGTACCTGATCTTGAAAATTTAAAACTGCCTTCAAGGCATTTAGGACTGGTAAGTCCTGATGAAATTACAGCTTTTAGTCAGTGGGTAAGAAGAGTAGCAGATACTATTGAAAAAACTGTTGATACAGAAAGGCTTTACAATATAGCAAGGGGAGCTGAATACTGTAAGGGAAAGGAGCCTGAAATTCCTGTACTTAATAATAATGTGCGTATTGCAGTTGCAAGAGATGAAGCCTTTTCATTTTATTACAGTGAAAATATAGAGCTTATTCATAAAATGGGAGGAGAGATTGTTTATTTTTCACCTCTTAATGATGAAAAGCTGCCTGAAAATGTTGATGGTTTGATATTAGGGGGAGGCTACCCTGAACTTTATACAAAGGAGCTTGAAAAGAATAATAGTATGAGAAAGGCAATATACGATGCCTGCAAAAAGGGTATGCCTGTTCTTGCTGAGTGCGGCGGATTTATGTATTTACAGCAAGAGTTAGAGGGCAGTGATGAAAGTATTTGTAAAATGGCAGGTGTTCTTAACGGAAGAGCATATAAAACAAATAAGCTTTGCCGATTTGGATATATTGAGCTTGAAAATAACAACTGCGGTATATTAGGCAATAAAGGACAATGTATAAAGGGTCATGAATTTCATTATTGGGATTGCAGTGAAAACGGATTTGATTTTACAGCTAAAAAGCCTTTGGGCAAAAGACAATATCAATGTATGATACATACTGATACCATAGCGGCAGGTTATCCTCACTTATATTATTACAGTAATATTGATATGTTTTTTAATTTTATGGAATGCTGCCTTGGCTTTCAGTCAGGCAGATTGTCAAAAGTCCATTGGGACAGTATAGCAAAGCCTATAGACAGCTTGGGTTTGCTTGAGGACAATATTGTAAAAATTTGTACTATTGCAGAAAGTCCTAAGACCTATGACGTAAGTAAACGTGCCCTTGTTATAATGTGCGGCGACCACGGTGTTGTTAAAGAGGGTGTTACACAGACAGGCAGTGATGTTACAAAAATTGTAAGTGAAAATTTTGCAAAGGACTGTGCAACCGTAAATATTATGGCTAAATCAGCAAATACAGATGTTTATGTTATTGATATTGGCATAGATACAGCGAATTATGACGAAAAAGACCTTGTACAGCATAAGATAATTGACAGAAAAATTGCAAGAGGTACAAATAACATTGCAATAGAGTCAGCAATGACCAGAGAACAGTGCCTTAATGCCATTGAAGTTGGAAAAAATATAGTGGGAGAATTAAAAGAAAAAGGCTATAACATATTAGCAACAGGGGAAATGGGTATTGGGAATACAACTCCTACAAGTGCTCTTGGTGCTATATTGTTAAATAAAAAGGCTGAAGAAGTAACAGGAAAGGGTGCAGGACTTTCAAAGGAAGGTTTAAATAAAAAATGTAAAGTTGTTAATGCTGTTATTGAGAGAGTAAAAGAAAAGAACTTAACTGATCCTGTTGATATTTTAGCTGAAGCTGGAGGGTATGATATTGCAGGACTTGTAGGAGTATTTTTAGGCGGAGTA
>DBGCRA010000173.1:0-14187 GCA_048359195.1 Candidatus Gallispira sp. | reverse complement strand
GGCGAGGTGCTTTTTGGATTATTACATCCGACATTAAAACAGTCAGCCATCCCTTATTATAAACATTCGTTTAAGCAAGTTGAAACGGTAACGCTTTCGTGTAAAGAACTAAAATGAATCGTAATAAGTGTGAATGGCAAACAATTACAATTAACATCTTAGGAGGATATGCGAATGATTCGTGTAGGTATTGATGTGTCAAAGGGTAAAAGCACAGTATGTATTTTAAAGCCTTATGGAGAGATTGTCAGTTCTCCGTTTGAAGTGGAACACATAGAGACAGCTATGCACGAATTAGTGTCAATGCTACTTAAATTTGATGATGAATTAAAAGTAGTTATGGAAGCTACGGGAATATACCATCTTCCAAGATATAAATAACTTAATCTGCTGTGATATATTATCAGTGGTATTGGTCTGCACAACTGCATTATCTGTGTTGTAAGATATTCTACAGGGCACATTTTCAGCTATAACCGTTTTTACAGTAGCAGTAATACCGTTATCATCAATATTACTTGTGTAATTTATAATATCACACCTACTAGTCCATAGTTTTTGTATTGTTTTGCCGAGCCTATCCTTAAACACGTCTACCACCTCACCCTTCTAAAGGCTATCAACTCCGAATCTCTGTTACAACAGGGATATGCTTATTAATGAAAGTGAAGTTATTGAAAACTGTGCTAAGTCAAAGGGAATATTGTCTGATGAAACAATTGTAGCTATATCATGGGACATTCCAACATCAATATGACGCTGAACTACTACGCACACGCTACGCCGGATAATGCAATGGCAGAAATGGAACGGCTGATTGCATAGTAGTAAATCAAGGTTTTACTACTCAACCTACTGCTTTTGAACGCGAAAACATGAGGGGATATAAGAGGATTTAAGAACATCTTCCGTAAAGAAAAATGCCGCCAAAGCCTTATGTTTCAAGGCTTTCCGGCATTTCTTGTATAAAGCCCCCCGGATAGTCAGGGAAGTCCAAAAAAGCTTAAGCGATGAGTTTCAAAAGAAAACCTCCCTTGATATAATATAATTGCGGCTGGCACTGCAAAAAAAGGTGATTTTCGTATGTCAAAAGACATTCATAGTTTATCACACTCAAAATAGAATTGAAGTATCATGTGGTATTTGCACCGAAGTATAGAAGAGATGGGCACCCTTGTTGTTTGGCTATATACTTCCTTGTTACCTAGGCATATTCAGGACTTTTACCTGTTAGAGCAAGCCCATGGCGCACAAACAACAAAAAGATAAGGATGGAACTACATTACGGTAATACCATCCTTACTTTATGACTGTTTTTTACAGCCCCCATTAATTTACACCAACTTTTCAAACTCATCAAGAAGTCCCTCAAACACACCCATAGCCTTTTCAACAGCTTCACAGCCTGCCATATCAACACCGGCATCCTTAAGCAAGTCAATGGAATACTTTGAAGATCCTCCCTTTAAGAAATTAATATAATTTTCAGCACCATTCTCATTTAAAATTTTCTGTGAAAGAGTTATTGCGGCACTATAGCCTGTTGCATATTGATAAACATAGTATGCGGTATAAAAATGAGGTATTCTTGCCCATTCCCAACTTATTTTTTTATTTGCACTGTTTATTTCAGTACCATAATATTTTTTATTAAGGTCACTATAGATTTCACAAAGGCTTTCAAATGTCAAAGGCTCACCTTTTTCCATTTTGCTGTGAGTTATAAGCTCAAATTCAGCAAACATTGTCTGTCTGAAAAGAGTGCCTCTGAACTGCTCCATAAAATAGTTTAAAAGATATTTTCTTTCCTTAACATCAGTTGTGGTCTTTAAAAGATACTCCATTAAAAGAGCCTCATTAACAGTAGACGCAACCTCCGCAACAAAAATTGTATAATCACCGTAAACAAAGGGCTGATTGCTCCAAGTATAATGAGAGTGCATAGCATGCCCCATTTCATGAGCAAGAGTAAACATTGAATCTACAGTATCGTTGTAATTAAGAGAAACAAACGGATGGCAGCCATAAGCACCCCAACTGTATGCCCCACTTCTCTTACCCTTATTTTCATAAATATCTACCCAATTTTCTTTTTCAAGAGCAGATTTAAGCTTATTTACATATTCCTCACCCAAAGGCTTCACCGCCTCAAGAACTGTTTTTACAGCCTCATCATAGCTTTTCTTTGTATCAATATCATCTACAATAGGGGTGTAAATATCATACATATCAAGGTCATTTAAACAAAGAACCCTTTTTCTGAGCTTAATATATCTGTGCATAAGAGGAAGATGCTTATTTACGGTTTCAATAAGCCTTGTATAAACCTCAACAGGTATATTATTAGCTGAAAGTGCCGCCTCAAGAGCTGAATTGTAATGTCTTGCCTTTGCATTGAAAACATCCTTTTTAACTGATGAAGTATATATGGCAGCAAGAGTATTTTTCTGCTTAAAATAAGTATCATACACCCTGTTAAATGCTGATTTTCTAAGCTCTCTGTCACTGCTTTCAAGGCAGGAGGTAAACGTACCGTGAGTTAATGTATGCTTTTCACCCTTGCTGTCAACTGCCTCGCCAAAATCAATGTCGGCATTGTTAAGCATATAAAAAATATTGGAAGGTGCAGCACCTATTTCATAAACCTGTGCTAAAAGCTCCTCCTTATCGGCAGATAAAATATGTTCTCTGCTCCTTAAAATATCCTCAATATAATGCTTGTACTCCTTAAGACCTTTATCAAGTTCTGCCTTTATAGCATCTTCGGGAAGTGCCAATATTGCAGGCTCAATAAACGCCGTTGCCTCGCCCATAAGAGTTATAAGCCTGTCACTTTTTGAATCAAGTCCCTGATAAAAGCTGTTTGTGCTGTCTTCATTTGCCCTTAAACCGGCATAAACACAAACCTGTTCACCTAAAAGCATAATTTCATCCCTGAGCTTTAATAAAGCATAGAGATTATTAACATTTAAGCCCGTTTTATATTCATCAAATCGTGAAAGTTCCTTTTCCACATTGTCATAGGCTTTCTGCCACTGCTCATCATCTGCAAACAGATCGGTTATACTCCACTTAAATTTTTCATCAACATTTTTTCTCTCCAAAACCTTATCCATATTAAAAAAATCTCCTTTTATATAAATTTTATTATTGATTAATCTTTATTTACATAGTATAATTATAATATAAAAGACCGAAAATATACAGCATAATTTTCAAAAAATTCCAAAAATAAATAAACGGAAAAAGCTGTATTCATATCGAGTCAAAAGGAGGGTATTTTATGGCTTTAAAAGTTTTAATTGTATCATCAGAAGTTGCACCTTACGCTAAAAGCGGAGGTTTGGGTGACGTTGTCGGCTCATTGCCAAAGGCTCTTAAATCAAAGGGGGTTGATGTAAGAGTAGTATTTCCTAAGTACAGAACAATTAAGGAACAGTATCTTACAGGCTGTCAGTATTTAAGTTCTTTTGACATTACCCTTGACTGGCGTAAGCAAAAGGCTGACATTTTCACAATCAATAACGATGTTCCCACTTATATGATTGGCAATGACTATTATTTTGGACGAGCCGGCTATTATGGCTATGGTGATGATAACGAAAGATTTGCTTTCTTCTGTAAAGCAGCTATTGAATTTTTAGATTATATTGATTTTATTCCCGATGTTATTCACTGCAATGACTGGCAGACTGCTCCAATATGCCTTTACATAAAGGACAGGTATTCAAAAATCAAATATTTCTCTAATATTAAGACATTGTTTACTATTCATAATTTACAGTATCAGGGTATGTTCCCAAGAGAAACTTTGTCTATGATGGAGCTTGACGAGAATTATTACTTTACCAATGACAAGCTTGAATATTACAATGCCGCTAATTTTATGAAGGCAGGTCTTTTATATTCAGACGCTATATCAACAGTAAGTAAAACATACGCAGATGAAATTCAGACACCACAGTACGGCTATGGTCTTGATGGTGTTTTAAGATGCAGAAACAGTGTTCTTTACGGTATTGTAAACGGTATTGACTATGAGCAGAATAATCCTGCTACAAGCCGGAAGATATATGCTAACTTCTCTCCCGATAATATGACAGGCAAGTATGTAAATAAGCAGAAACTGCAAAGAGAACTGGGACTTCCCGAAAGACTTGATACTCCTGTAATCAGCCTTATTTCAAGACTTGTTGACCAAAAGGGTATTAACCTTGTTTTACAGGCTGCTTATGATTTACTTAACAAGGATGTTCAACTTGTTGTACTTGGCACAGGCGACTATCATTATGAAAATATGTTTAAGGATTTGGCTTACCGTTATCCTGATAAAGTCAGTGCAAACATTTTATTCGACGATACTCTTGCTCAGAAAATTTACGCAGGCAGTGATATGTTCCTTATGCCCAGTTTGTTTGAACCATGTGGCTTAGGTCAGCTCTTTAGTATGAGCTATGGTACTGTACCAATTACAAGAACTACAGGCGGTCTTGTCGACACTGTTAAGCACTTTGATGCTGAAACAGGCGAAGGCAATGGATTCCAGTTCCAGGATTATGACGCAGGCGGTCTTATGTGGGCAGTTAATCAGGCACTTCTTGTATATCAGGATAAGGCTCTTTGGAAAAAGGTAGTTGATAATGCTATCAACACACGTTTTTCTTGGGACGACAGTGCCGATGAATATATTAAGGTTTACAGCAAAATTTCAGGTAAAGAATAAAAATTTAGCCGGACAAACTGTCCGGCTTTTTAATTTATTAAAATGGTGTATTCCCAATTTCAACAATTCACTGTAATGAAATCTCGGTACTGAAATTACTCACCCATTATTTCTTTTAAAGAATCCCCAAGTTCACTATAATAATCAGCAACAATATCACTTACACCTGCATCATCAGCCATATCAGCAAGGCTTTCATCTATTTCCTTAAGCTTAGTAAATGCAGTTACAAGCTCATCATAGCTCATAGTATCGGCACTTAAACTTATTTTAGCAAGCTCCTCCTTAACATCTGTATAGTTTTCATTATCATACTCTATAGCATCTAAAATTTGAACAGTACCCTCCAATATGCTTGCATAAGCCTTAATTTTGCCTGTCATATTATCAGCTACCTCAATTTTTTCCTGTTCCTCTGCACTGTCTGTGTCGCCTGTTTCCATTGACTTTGTACTGATAGTAACTGTTCTTGTATCATTATCCCAATTTACGTCATATCCAAAACATTCGGACAATGCTCTTAAAGGTATAAGTGTCCTGGAATTTCTGATTACAGCAGGTGTATCAATAGGGAATTCCTCATTATAAACACCATCACCAACTAAAATATAGCTTTCTCCAACAGTAATGGCAGCAGCAACTTCACCCATTGAAAAGCTTGCCGTTTTAGCAGCATTATCCCATTCCACCTGACAACCAAGAGCCTCTGCCACTGCTCTTAAAGGTACAAGTGTTCTGCCGTTTTCAATAATAGGCGGCTGGTCTGTTTCAAGACTTACACCATTTACATTAATGCTAATGTCATCTGCAAAAGCTGCGGCAGGCATTGTCATTACCATTGCTAAAACCAAAGCTGAAATTCTTTTTTTCATATAAAATCCTCCTATCAAAAAAGGGCATAAATTGCCCTTTAATCATTATTTTTATTTCTGTCAGTTCTCTTGCCGTAAACAGCAATCATAAGTATTATAACAAACAATATCATTAAAAGTGCAAGTGTAATTCTATAATCTCCTATAGCTATAACAACTGCAATAAGGCAGCTTATGGAGCTAAGACCATAAAGCACAACAACTGCCTGCTTTGAGCTAAGACCTGCGTCTACAAGTCTATGGTGAAGATGACCTCTGTCGGGAGCCATAATAGGCTTATGATTAATGGCACGTCTGATCATTGCAAAGGATGTATCAATAATAGGCAAAGCCATAGCAAGTACAGATAAAAGCAATGCTAAAATCGCATATGTCTTAAACACACCAATACAGGAAGTAACAGCAAGAACATAACCCAAAAACGTAGAGCCTGTGTCACCCATATAAACTTCGGCAGGTGCAAAATTTCTTGGCAAAAAGCCAAGCGTAGAGCCTGCAAGGGTAGCACATATAACAACAGCTAAAGTATTTCCTGAAAGTGCACACAGTATAGTAAGACAAATACTTGCAATAGTTGTTACACCTGCAGCAAGACCGTCAAGTCCGTCAATAAGATTAACGGCATTAATAAGTCCAACAATCCAAAACACAGTAATAATGTTTGAAAAAGGCTTTAAATACTGCCACAGAGGCCACATAATAAAGTCCAGCTTAGTTCCTGTTGAAACAACAATAATCGCAACTAAAATCTGTATTAAAAGCTTAAACTTAGCACTTAATTCATAGATGTCATCAAACATTCCCACAACTACAATAATAACTGCCCCAACCAAAAAGCCAAAAAACTTTTTTGTATGAAAATCCTCTATAAAAAAGGATAGAAATATAATAGAACCCATAAAGCCAAGAACTATGGCCAGTCCGCCCATACGCGGCACAGGCTCATTATTCATACCTCTGGAACGTGGAAAATCCACGGCCTTAAAACGATAAGCAAGGCTTTTAGCCATAGGTGTTGTCAAAAGCGTAATTGCAAAAGCAACAGCAAAAGCTGTCATACACAAAAGCCAGGTCTCCGACATAATAATCTCCCCTATTTAGTACCAAACATTCTGTCACCGGCATCACCTAAACCGGGAACAATATAACCGTCCTCACTTATTGCCCTGTCAATGGCAGCAGCATACACATCTACATCAGGGTGATCCTCCTGAAGCTTCTGAACACCGTCAGGGGTACAAATAAGACAAATGTACTTAATATTTTTAACATTTCTTTCTTTAAGGAACTGTATGGCAGCAGCAGAAGTGCCTCCTGTAGCCATCATCGGCTCAAGAACAAACATTTCAATATCCTCTCCCTCAGGAAGCTTACAATAATATTCAATAGGCATAAATGTATTAGGGTCTCTGTAAAGACCAATATGTCCTATCTTAGCATTGGGCATTAAATCAACAATACCCTCAACCATACCAAGACCGCCTCTTAAAATAGGAACAATACCAATTTCCTTGTCAAGGATTTTACAATCTGCCTCACCTCTTGGAGTTGTAACGGTAATATCCTTAACACCCATATCCTTAGTTGCCTCATAGAATAAAAGGGCAGAAATTTCGCTTACAAGTTCTCTAAACTCCTTGTTATTGGTATCCTTGTTTCTAAGGTGGGCAAGCTTGCTCTGTACCAAAGGATGTTCAACAATACATAATCTACTCATAAAATTACCTCCTTTTTTAGTCCTCAATCATTTTAATTCTTCTGATATGTCTTTCGCCTTTTGAAAATTCTGTTTCCAAAAATGCCTTAACAATTTCAAGGGCAAGACCGGGACCAATAACCCTCGCACCCATAGCAAGAATGTTGGCATCATTGTGCTCCCTCGTTGCCTTGGCGGAAAATACATCATGACAAAGTGCAGCTCTGATACCCTTAACCTTGTTGGCTGTTATTGAAATACCAATACCCGTACCGCATATAATAATACCCTTGTCGCACTCGCCCTTTGCTACTGCATTGGCAACTGCCCTGCCGTATATTGGGTAATCACAGGACTCACTTGTGTAAGTGCCAAAGTCTTTGTATTCAATATTCTGACTGTCAAGATATCCCATAACTACCTTCTTAAGTTCAAGACCACCATGGTCACAGCCTAAAGCTATCATCTGAATTTTCTCCTTTTCTTATATTATACTTCTATTATACAATATCCTGCCGCTTTCTTCAACCTGTTCATTATAGCAAGTCCAAGCTCATCTTCGCAAAGCCCCTCGGCAAATACCTTATCAATATTGTGATAGTCACATTTTCTAAGCATTTTAAAAAGGTTGGCAGCAATAGTCTGAGGTTTTTTAATACTTCCTATAACAAGGACTTCACAGCCTTTGTACCTGTCCTTATTTTCCTCTGTTGCAATAACACCGATTTTAAGTGAAGTATCAACCTGAGAAATAAGCTCATTTATTTTATGAACCATTTTTTCTCTGTCACCTCTTACAATAACAACATCTGCACTGGGTGAATAGTGGGTATACTTCATGCCGGGAGCTTTTGGCATCTCTCCTGCATCAAGCTTTGTCAAAACCGCCTTATCTACATCTACTTTGCCCAAAACCTCCCTTAACATTTCAAGTGTAATTGAACCGGGACGCAAAAGACAGGGAACATCACCTGACACATCAACTATAGTGGATTCAAGCCCAAACTCACAGGCACCGCCGTCAATAATCATATCAATTTTGCCCTTTAAATCAAACTCCACATGAGATGCCCTTGTAGGACTGGGTCTGCCTGATGTATTGGCACTTGGCGCCGCAATAGGGGTGCCGCTTGCACCAATAAGTGCCTGTGCCACTTTATTTTCAGGAAAACGCAGGGCAACAGTATTAAGACCGCCGCTTGTTTCCTTCGGAACAGCATTACTTTTTTTAAATATCATAGTGAGAGGTCCCGGCCAAAATTCCTTTGCAAGTTTTTTTGCATTTTCGGGAATTTCACTTACTAAAGGTGAAAGCTGATTAAAATCCGAAATATGGAGTATAAGAGGATTATCAGACGGTCTGCCCTTTGCAGCATAAATCTTCATAGATGCGGAGGGATTAAGTCCGTCACCGCCCAAACCATAAACAGTTTCCGTTGGAAATGCCACAAGACCGCCTGACTTTATAATATCAGCGGCCTTGTTAATTACAGTATTATCAATGTTATCTGAATCAATTTTAAAAATCCGAGTTTCCAATTAATTTGCACCACAACATTTTTTATACTTCTTGCCACTACCGCATGGACAAGGGTCGTTTCTGCCAATCTTAGGACCCGCATTAACAATAGTAGTGGACTTCTTCTGTTCCTTATAAAGCTTTGCAAGCTCTTCATCAGAAAATACATTCTTCCACTGTGGGAGAGAATATAAATGGTCAGCCTTGTACTCAACCATCTTCTTATAAAGCTTAACAAAATCAATCTTAACAGTTACCTCTGTATCCTCCTCAAGCTTTTCAAGCTCAAACTGAGGTTCCTGAGTTTCGTTAATACCATCAATAAAGCCTACAATATAAGGTGAAGGAACATTGTAAGTTTCAGCAATTTCCTTAATTGTACCCTTAATTTCAGTCTTTTTATTCTCTATAATATCCTCGTAAATCTTCTGCTCACGTGGGATATAATCATTCCAAAGAGTGTCATTATTTCTGCCATCTCTGTAATAAGCAGATGAAAGCCACTGTTCGTATAAAGTCATTTTAAAAATTCCTCCAAATCAATCAATTTTAAACATATATCATTTTACTACAAAACATAAAATATGTCCAGTAGTTTATTTACACAATTTATAAAGCTTTTTCCAAAAGCTCTTCAACGCTTTGGGCACAGAGCACCCTAATACCTTCAACATTTGATGCCTCTCTGTAATTAGCCTTTGGCACAATGCAAGTCTTAAAGCCCATTTTTTGTGCCTCAAGAACTCTTTTTTTAGCCTCCGTAACTGCTCTAAGCTCTCCTGTAAGACCTATTTCCCCGAACACAAGAGTATCGGGATCAACGGGAACATTTCTGTAGCTTGAAGCAACAGCAACGGCAACGGCCGCATCAACAGCAGGCTCTATAACTCTTATGCCTCCCGTAATGTTTATATAGCTGTCATAGCTTGAAAGTTGGAGTCCTGCCCTTTTTTCAAGTACAGCTATAATTATTACAATTCGGTTAAAATCTATGCCTGTTGACAAGCGTCTTGGCATATTAAAGGTAGTATAGCTTACAAGGGACTGCACCTCAATAAGCAAGGGTCTTGTCCCCTCAATACTGCAGGTTATAACCGTACCTGACACATCAACAGGTCTGTCCTGAAGCATATAGGCAGATGGATTAAGTATTTCCTTTAAGCCTTCACCGCCCATTTCAAACACACCTATCTCATTGGTACCGCCAAATCGATTTTTAACAGCCCTTAATATTCTGTAGGCAGCAGTTTTATCACCCTCAAAATAGAGAACGGTATCAACCATATGCTCAAGAACTCTTGGTCCTGCAATATTGCCATCCTTTGTAACGTGACCTACTATCATAACAGAAATTCCTCTGCCCTTGCTTATATGCATAAGTTTTGCAGTAGTTTCCCTTACCTGTGTAACAGAACCGGGAGCAGATGCAGCATCCTCCGTATACATAGTCTGAATAGAGTCAATAATAACAAAGTCAGGATTTTCATTTAAAATAATATTGTCAATAACTGCAATATTTGTTTCCGAAAGAAGCTTAATATTATCAGAATTTATATTAAGTCTGTCGGCTCTCAACTTAATCTGATGCGGTGACTCCTCACCTGAAACGTAAAGAATTTTTTTGCCCTGTCTGCCAAGCTCACTGCAAATCTGCAAAAGTAAAGTAGATTTACCAATACCCGGGTCACCGCCTATAAGAGTAAGAGAACCTTCAACAAGACCACCGCCCAAAACTCTGTCAAGCTCAGCCATACCTGTTGTTGCCCTAGCCTCATTTATAGGCTTAATTTCCCTTAAAAGCTGTGGTTTTGATGAAGATTGAATTCCTATTCCTCTTACTTTAGAGGGAGCTTTAACAATTTCCTCTTCAATGGTGTTAAAAAGTCCGCAGTCAGGGCACTTTCCAAGCCACTTTACGGTTTCATATCCGCAGTTTTGACATACAAATTTAGTCTTAGCCTTCGCCATAGCAAATTAGTGTTTTTCAATTCTTACAGCCTTGTCACTTGAGTCAAGCTCAATGCTAAAGCTGATTTTGCCTGTCATATTAGTATTAACCTTGTCAAGATTTACATCGTCAACATAAATTGAGTAAGAACTGTCACCCTCAAGCTCAAGAGTAATCATAGTGCTGCCATTACCTTCTACATCAAATGTTGTAACTCTTTCCCCAACTTTAAGGCTATGTACTGTTGCCCCGGGAACGGTTTCAAGAACAAGCTTTCCGTTTTTTGAAAGACGTGTAACATCCTTATGAGTTCTTACTTTATATTCATCATTACCTACCTTAAAGCCCTCAACCTTCTGCTTTTGTGCAATCTCGTAATTGCCAAAGCTTAAAGAACCATCAGCCTCAGTACAGATAATTTCATTAATAACTGCCATATTCATTTCCTCCTGAATATAATTATATATATTTTTTATTTTATTTGACAAATTCACTTGAATTTATTATCATTATATCAAATTAATTTATATTTGTACATAAAAATATAATTAAAATTTAATTACGGAGAACAGCCTATGTCAATGAGATTAGACAAATACCTTTGCAGCTGCGGCTTAGGTACACGCTCAGAGGTTAAAAAAATAATACGTTCAAAAAGAATAAAGGTAAATGATATTACTGTTGATACAAGTGACTGCAAGGTTGATGAAAATTCAAATGTAACACTGGACGGCAAAACTCTGGAGTATAACAAATACACCTATATTATGCTTAATAAACCATCAGGCTGCCTTTCAGCCACAAAGGATGATCACAAAACCACAGTAACGGATCTACTTGATAAAAAATATCAAAATATAGGACTTTTCCCTGTAGGCAGGCTTGACAGAGACACCGTAGGTCTTGTTATACTTTCAAACGACGGTGACTTTGCTCACAACACTCTTTCACCCAAAAAGCATATTTCAAAAACATATATTGCTCACATTGAAGGCACATTGCCTGATAATGCAATAGAAATTTTTAATAAAGGTGTAATATTAAAAGACTTTACTTGTAAGAGTGCAGACCTTATAATAGAAGAAGTCCTTAAAGACTATACCAAAGTAAGGGTTACAATACAGGAAGGCAAATATCATCAAATAAAGAGAATGTTTTTTGCCTTAGGCTGCAAGGTTATATATCTCAAAAGAATAAGTTTCGGAAATATAAACCTTGATAACTCACTAAAGGAGGGAGAATACCGTCTTTTAAATGACAGTGAAATGGAATTTGTAAAGACGGTGAGATAAATATGAAAAAAAGAGCTTTAATAACAGGATTAGCCGTAATGCTTATGGCTCAAAATGTATTTGCAGATAACTGCGACAACATTGTAACAACATGGAAAAGTCTTTATTCCACTATACAGGGCAAAGCCTACTCAACAGCTGCCACAAGAACAGTAACAACACCTGATGAGTGGAAAAAGGCAATCATAGGAGCTTATGAAAATCTGGAAGATAGCATTACACTTCAAATAGCAGGCTTTAATGACACCGAATATGATTTAAGCAAGCTTAAAAACTATGATGTTTCAATAAGTGCAAAGGGTATTGTTTCATTAAATGAAATATCCACAATTACATATACCTTTGACTATAATCCAAATTACAAAATAGCAAGGGCAGTGGATAACTATACTCTTTTCAATAAATTAGACATTGAACAAAAGGAAGTTTACGACATTTTATGGGAATGCACACGAGAGCTTACTGACAGCCTTTCTACCGACTATGAAAAAGAAGTTGCAATACACAATTTTATAACAGACAGCTTTAAATACGGTCCTCTTGATTCAAGCAATGTTCCTCAAAGAGCACACAGTATTCAGGGTATTGTTGTAGACGGTCAGGGTATATGTGAGGCTTATGCAAATACCTTTTATGTAATGGGCAAAATGGCAGGTCTTGACGTAAGTATTATAACAGGCACAACAAACAATGTTGATCATATGTGGAATTTAATTAAACTTGACGGTGAATATTACCACGTTGACGTGACAAGTGATGACCCGGTCCCGGATATTCCAAACAGAGAAAGATACAATTTTTTAAATGTGCCTGACAGCATTATGTCAAAAACTCATGCTTGGGAAAGGAGTGAATTTCCTGAGTGTAACTCCGATAAATATAATTACTATACATTAAATAACTATATTATACACAATGAAGAAGAATTAAAGAACTTTATAAATACGGCACTTAACAGCGGCAATACATCATTTACATTCAGAACAGAGGACTATGCCATAAGCGGTGCGGATATTATTAAATATTATACAACAAATAAGGGATTTTCCTCTGTAAGTATTTCCGGTGAATACGGCAAGGAAAATACCTATAATGTAACATTAAAATAAACACAAAAATAAAAGGTGTAAAGTTTTTCCGGACTTTACACCTTTTATTAATTAATATTGACTATACTTTATTATATATTTGTCCTCTATTACCCTACATTGACAATAACAATCTTCAAAAATATTAATTAGGAATGATTATCTGACATATTATCAATTAAATTAATCGCATATTCCTTATTTGACATATAGAGTCACCTCAATATTATTATACAATATTTATAATCTTTTATAAACCTGACCTCTATTATTAACGTCAATTACATCTATAATATATTCATCATCATACTTATCATAAATAATTTTGTAATCATTAATACGCGATCTATATTTATTTTCAAACCCTTTTAGCTTTTTAATATCATTGCCATTGGGCAGTTGTTTAATAGCATCATATATTTTTTGTTGTTTAATTTTGTCCTGTTTTCTAATAAATTTTTCAGCTGATTTTCCAATTATAACTTTATACATTTAATTTTAAATCCTTTGCTAAATCCTCAAGAGTTATTGTTGTACCATCATTTACCTCTTCAGCCTCAGCAATCATTGCTAAATCAATTTCATCAGGCTCAACTTCTTCAACATCAATAAGCATATTTTTAATACCGTTCAACACATCAACAACATAGGTCAATTTATATTCAGGTATTTGATTTATTATATTTATTGCTAATTCCTTATTTGACATATAGAACCACCTCAATATTATTATATAATATTTATCAGGTATTATCAAGAAACTTTTAAGCTCAGGAAACAATTACTCCTCCGCCAACAACATATTCCTCATCATAAAACACTGCTGCCTGTCCGGGAGTAACAGCTCTTTGAGGCTCATCAAACACAGCCTCTATATATTCACCCTTCGGTCTTATAATGCAAGGTGCTTTTTTCTGATTATATCTAAGCTTGCCGTAGCAGCGTACTTCCTTTGTTATTTCACCAATACCCATAGGATTGTAATCCTTAATCAAAACATTGGTTTTAAATAAATCCTCATTACTGCCAATAACAACCCTGTTATTATC
>DBGCRA010000172.1:0-9647 GCA_048359195.1 Candidatus Gallispira sp. | reverse complement strand
TACTATGCTATATTGACATTGTAATATGAAAAACATATGTTAATTTTATTAAAAAGTCTAAATATGTAACTAAAATGTTTCAAATCTTAACACTTTTGAAACTTGATGCGTTTGTCCTGCCAACTCTTACTTTTTTGTTTACTAAACAGGGACTTTATGGTAAAATAAAAAATAATAGTTGATTTTTGGAGGACAATATGAAGGACTTACTCAATGCTTTTGGGCTTTTTACGGATATTAAGTTTTTTAAAAACAAAAAAACAGATACTGAAAACAAATATACACTGTGTTATTTTCCTTTAGTTGGATTTCTTTTGGGTTTAATTCTCGTTTTATGGTATATTGTTGCTGACAAAACCGGTTTTGGCATAGTGGAAGGTATAGTTGCTGCTGTTATTGTGTCAGCTGTTACAGGCAATGTACATTTTGGTGTAATATTTGACTATATTGACAAGTCTCTTGCAGCGATAGCCTATATTATGTTTTTGGTTGTTGTATTTTTACCTTATACATTAAAGGAAATTGTAATAGTTACAGGTGTTTTCATACTTGCAAGAGCTTTGTCCATTCTTCTTTTTATTGACAATGACTATATTGAGGATGGCATTTATAAGGATTTGGCTTTAAAATCACAAAGATTTGCTGTTTCAATAATTACCGTAGTTTGGATTATGGCAGCTGTTGCACTTATTCAGATGATGAGTATTCTTTCGTTTATTGCCGTTTTTATTACCTATGCTGTTTTCTATTTTGTTTTTTCTCGCAGAGCAAGGGTCAAAAAATCCCTTACTGACGATGATATAAATTTGTTTATTGTAGCAAGTGAGGCAGTAATACTTGTTGAAATATTTGCCGGAATGTATTTGCCTCGTATTTTGGAAAGACTGTAGGGAGGTATAATATGTCGGTAATTATAAGTATTGTTATTGGTTATTTGCTGGATATGCTTATCGGTACTCCTAAATTTATAAGGAAACTGAGGGGAGTGTTTGGAGCTTTGATTAAAAAGCTTTTTTCAAAACTCAATTCAAAGGTTGGAGTAGTTGTCACATTATGTATTCTTATTTTATTTGGAGGGGGGATATATGCTCTCTTAAGATTTATTGAATATTATAATATGATAATTTCCATTATTGCGGAAAGTGTTGTATGCTATTTTTGCATTTCATGCAAAGATATTAAAAACAATGCCGAAAGGGTACATAAGGCTTTGAAAAGGGGTTATATTAAAAATGCGACAAAGCTTTTTAATACAATAACCGACAAGGGCGAAACAGATGAGCCGAGGGAAATTGCTGAAAATATTATAATTATGATTATTGACTCAACAGTTGATAAGGTGATTGCTCCTGTGTTTTATATACTCCTTTTTGGAGGTGTGGGTGGTGTTTGCTATAAATTAATTGTGCTTATGAACGATTATACGGGCAATATTTTCCACAGAATATTAAAAAATATAGGAGAGCTTATACCTGTAAGAATTGCCGTTGTTTTTATGCTGATTTCAGAAAAGCTGCTAAATATGGACTGTAAAAATGCCCTTAAAATATTTAAGCGTGACAGATACAACGTAAAATCCCTTAACAGAGGGCTTGTATTATCTCTTTGTGCGGGAGGTCTTAATGTTCGGTTTAATTTGAAAAAGTCCGGGGCGGTAATTGGTGACAATGGAAAGACTGTAACCCATAACGATATTAAAAAAACCTATGAAATGATAAATATAGCAAGTCTTTTAACTCTTGTGACGCTGGTTGTAATAAGACTTTTAATTGTTATATTTGTTGTTTGAAAAATTTGTTCGATAATTAGAAAATATTTTCTACAAAATTGTTGATTTTTCTTTTATACTTTGTTATACTTGTTTTGTAAAACAGGTAAAAAATCGGAGGAGGGTAATGCTATAATGAATAATGTTAAGAGTGGAATTTATTCTGACACAGCAAATTGTGCCTTGGAGGAGCCTCTTGAGTTTACTGTAATGAAGGAAATTATTTCCCGCAATATGACAGTTGCAACTGCTGAAAGCTGTACAGGCGGTATGGTGTCAGCAAGGCTTATTAATTATCCCGGAGCATCAGAAGCCTTTGTAAACGGTATGGTAACATACACAAATGAAAGTAAGCACAGGCTTTTGGGAGTAAGAAATGATACTCTTGATAAATACGGTGCAGTAAGTCCTCAAACTGCGGAGGAAATGTGTATTGGTGTGGCAAAAGTAAGCGGCACTGACATAGGTCTTTCCACAACGGGAATTGCAGGCCCCGGAGGCGGAAGTGCTGAAAAGCCTGTGGGTCTTGTGTATATAGGCGTGGCAGTTAAGGGCAGAGCAACGGTTGAAAAATTATTGTTAAAAGGCTCAAGGCAGGAAATAAGGACGGCATCAGCTAAGGCTGTTATTGAGCTTTTGGGACAGGTTCTTGAAAATTTGGAGGATTAAAATGGCGAAAAAAAGTAAGGTTTTGGATTATAATATTGATGCAGACAGCAAAGAACAGTCTTTGAAAATGGCTGTAAAGCAGATTGAGAAAAATTTTGGAGAGGGATCTATAATGAAGCTTGGCGACAATATGGTTGACCTTTCGGTGGAGGCGGTGCCTACGGGTTCCCTTTCTCTTGATTTGGCTCTTGGCATAGGTGGTTTGCCAAAGGGCAGAATTACTGAAATATTTGGACCTGAGAGCAGCGGTAAAACTACCCTTGCACTTCACGCTGTGGCAGAGGTACAGAAGCTTGGGGGCACTGCGGCTTATGTTGATGCAGAGCACGCCCTTGACCCTGTTTATGCAAGAAATTTAGGTGTAAATATTGATGAGCTTTATGTATCACAGCCTGATTCAGGCGAACAGGCTCTTGAAATTACAGAAACTATGGTGCGTTCAGGTGCAATTGATATTGTTGTTGTTGACTCTGTTGCTGCCCTTGTTCCAAGAAGTGAAATCGAGGGCGAAATGGGTGATGCTACAATGGGCGGTCAGGCAAGACTTATGTCACAGGCAATAAGGAAGCTTGCCGCAGTTATTAACAAGAGTAATTGTATAGTTATATTTATTAATCAGCTTCGTTCAAAAATAGGTGTAATGTTTGGCAATCCCGAAACCACTACAGGTGGTGCTGCATTAAAGTACGGGGCTACAGTGAGAATTGATGTAAGACGAGTTGATTCCATTAAAAACGGTTCTGAAATTATTGGCAACAGAACACGTGCAAAGGTAGTTAAAAATAAGGTAGCGCCTCCTTTTAAAACTGCTGAATTTGATATTATGTACGGTACGGGAATAAGCCATATAGGAGATGTGCTTGACCTTGCTGCAAATATTGACGTTATTCAAAAGGGCGGTGCATGGTACAGTTATAATGAAACAAGAATTGGTCAGGGCAGAGAAAATGCCAAGAAGTACTTAGAGGAAAATCCTGAAATATGTCTTGAGGTAGAAAACAAGGTAAGAGAGCATTTTGGTTTAGGTGCAATCAGCTATGACAATGATGATGAAGTACTTGTTTTGCCTGAGCTTGATGAGGAATAATTATGCGTGAAATTATAATCACCCATAATGAGCAGGGACAGCGTATTGATAAGTTCCTTATGAAATACTTAAGTCTTGCACCAAAGTCATTTATATACAAGATGCTTAGAAAGAAAAATATTAAGCTTAATGATAAAAGGGCAGAGGGTGGAGAGATGCTTAATAATGGAGATAATATTAAGATTTTCCTTGCTGATGAAACTATTGAAAAATTTACCGAAAACAAAAGTGTTGTTAAAAGCGGCAGAGATTTTGAAATAGTTTATGAAGATGAAAATATTATTATATGCGGTAAGCCGTCAGGGCTTATTGTTCACCCTGACAGGGAGCATAAAACCAATACATTAAATGACCAGCTTTTGTATTATCTTAGTGAAAAGGGCGAATATAATCCTAATACCTCAATGGGCTTTGTTCCCTCAATATGCAACAGGCTTGACCTTAATACAAGCGGTATTGTGACAATGGGTAAAAATCTTAATGCCGTGCAGGAGCTTAACAGAGGCTTTAGGGACAGGCTTATTGATAAGTTCTATTTAACTGTTGTTAAGGGGGTTGTGGATAAGGAGGGTGTAATTGAAGGCTATCATTTAAAGGTTGATGGCAATATTGTAAGCCTTAGCAAAAATAACAATGGAGGGAATTTTGTATGCACTCATTACAGACCGCTTAATACTAACGGTGAATATACTCTTCTGGAAGTTAAACTTGAAACAGGGAAGAGCCATCAGATAAGAGTGTGTATGCAGTCAATAAATCACCCCATTATAGGGGACAGAAAGTATGGGGATAAATCTGTAAATAGGTTTTTTTATAATAATTTTGGACTGGATAATCAATTTCTGCATAGTTCAAGAATTGCATTTAACTTTAATGACGGTTGTCTTAAATATTTGAATGGAAAGGAATTTATATGCGGACCTAATGATAAATTATTAAAAATAATCGACAAAATTTTTGTAAAAAGCGTTGAATAAAATTTTTATTTATAGTATACTTAATCTAGTTTTATTAAAAAGGAGAAAATTAATGAAAGCAATAATTTTGGTTGCAGGTTATGCAACAAGACTTTATCCCCTTACAAAGAACACGCCAAAGCCATTGCTGCACGTTGGCGGTAAGCCTATAATTGATTATATTGTTGATGAAATAAATACTCTTGATGCGGTTGATTCGATTTTTGTAATAAGCAATCATAAGTTTGCAGGTCATTTTGAGGAATGGGCGGCGAACAAGCCTAATCCAAAGCCCATTACGGTAATTGATGACGGTACGGACTCTGATGAAACCAAGAGAGGTGCTATTGGGGATATTCAGTATACTGTTGAGCAGGGTGCCATTGATGATGATGTTGTTATTATTGCAGGTGACAACTTGTTTACATACAGCCTTAAGGAATATTACGACTTCTATAATGAAAAGAAGGCTGACTGCGTTTGTGTAAAGCAGTTTGATGATATGGAAATGATTAAACAGCTTGGTGTTGTGCTCCTCGATGAAAATAATAAGGTGCTTGATCTTGAAGAAAAGCCTCAGAAGCCTAAGAGCAATAAGGCGGCATTTGCCACTTATATGTATACAAGAGATACTGTTAAGATGTTTAAAGATTATCTTGCAGAGGGCAACAGCCCTGATGCACCGGGATACTATTTACAGTGGCTTCATAAGAAAAAGTCTGTTTATGGTTATGTTATGAATGGTGATTGCTATGATATTGGTACTCATAAGGCTCTTGAAGAAGTAAGAAAAATTTACGGTGAGTAATTGTTTTTAAGGCTTTTGCAGTTTGCAAAAGCCTATTTTATGTTATACTGTTATAAAAATTAATTGGGAGAGAACTATGAAAAAGCTTGATATATATACAGACGGTGCCTGTTCAGGTAATCCCGGAGCAGGCGGCTACGGAGTTGTTATGCTTTATAAGGGAGCCAGAAAGGAGCTTAGTCAGGGCTATAAAACAACTACAAATAACAGAATGGAGGTTCTTGCCGTTATAAAGGGACTTGAAGCTTTAAAGGAGCCTTGCGAGGTGACCTTGTACAGCGATTCAAAGTATGTTGTGGATTCAATAACAAAGGGGTGGGTTTATAGCTGGAAGAAGAAAAACTGGATAAAATCCGATAAGAAAAAGGCGCTTAATGTTGACCTTTGGGAGAGGCTTTTGGAACTTCTTGATAAGCATAATGTGAAATTTGTGTGGGTAAAGGGTCACGCTGAAAATGTGGAAAATGAACGCTGTGATGAACTTGCCAGAGCAGCTATTGCAGGAGGAGAGTTAATTGAGGATGAAAACTATAAGGGGTAATTAATAATTCAAAAGTATTTGCAGTCACATAAATTTAGAGTTTAGCGTTGTAAATAGATGTTAGCTAATCTCTATAGCTAAGTATAGCGGACATTGTCCGTCCGCTGTACTCAACTGTAGAAATACAGCTAACAATTATTTAGTCAGCTAAACAATAATTTAAACTATTACAACAGGCGTTACATATTCCATACCTTTTTTCTTTTTCATTGCAATATTATATATATCGGTTGCAATAATTTCTTGCCTTAAAATATCTTCGTTTTCCTTAACATTTACAACAACAGGGAGCTTTGCTTTTTTTGTCATTTCGGAAAGAAGTTCCTTTTTATCTTTTCTAAATCCGATCACTCTTATATACTGCGGTTTTTTAAGCTGGTCCTCCTTATTTATATTAAGTATAATATGGAGAAGTGCTCTTTGGAGTTTTGAATAGGTATATCTTTTGGATTTAATGTTTTCAAGTAAATCTGTCACTTTATTAAAATTCGTGTTTATTATTTTATTTTCAAGTCCCTCGGTTATATCGGCAATGACTGAAATTTCCTCTGCTGATTTTGTCCTTAATATATAGGCAAGAATGTTGGAATAGTCATTAATTGTGGGTATATACTTATCTTTAATCATTTCAACACAGTTTTTGGGGACGGCACTTAAGGCGGAAATGTTATTGTCTGCCAAGGCAGTTCTTATAGCTGATGCTGATGATATTTCTCCGCTTAATTCCAAGCTGTTATAATCTGATACAAATCTTTCTACGGTTATGGGTTTAACGGAGCTGTTTATTTTTTTTAACTGACGCATATATTCAAGTCCCAGTATGTTGTTTGGCTTATTTAAAAAATCAAGGTGTTTTCCGGTATATTTTTCAAGAGCTGTATTTCTTGCTGTTGGATAGGAAAGTCCTTTATTTAATTGGGCTTTTAGTATTTCCTTGAATTTTATTGGTTCGCTGTTAAGAATTTCTGCTATATATTCAAAGGTTTTTGTTTCACCTTTTTCGCTTCCAAAGGAAATACTATCTACAATACCGCAGCTATCCAGTATATTTACAGCACCCATAGCAAAAACGTCGGCAGATGCCGTTGCATATTCCACGGGCAGTTCAAGTACAATGGATACACCGTTTAAAAGTGCCATTTTTGCTCTTGTGTGTTTGTCAGCCATTGCAGGCTCGCCTCTCTGTACAAAGTTGCCGCTTATTATGGCAACAATGCTGTCATTTGTCTTTTTAATTGTTTCATCGATATGGTACTTATGTCCTTTGTGAAAAGGATTATATTCTGCAATAATGCCTGTTGCCATAAACTGACCTCCTATTATAATCTTCGTAATGCTTAGTATAACAAAATTGAAAAAAAAATACAAATTTTTTGAAAAAAGATATTGTGAAATTTCTATAAAGGGGTTATAATTAAACTAGATAAGAGTGTGGACTCTATATTTTTTAAATTGAAAGGAGAAATAACTATGAGTATTATGGATAGCCTTAAGGCTAAAGCAAAGGCTGACAAGAAAACTATTGTTTTGCCTGAATCTATGGATAAGAGAACTTTTGCTGCAGCAGAGCAGATTTTAAAGGAGGGTATTGCAAATCTTGTAATTATCGGTACTCCTGAGGAAATTGCTGAAAACAGCAAGGGTTATGATATTTCAGGTGCAACTATTGTTGACCCGTTTACTGATCCTAACAGACAGAAATATATTGACAAGTTTGTTGAATTAAGAGCGAAGAAGGGCGTTACTCCTGAGGCTGCTGAAGATATGATGACTAAGGATTATATGTACTATGCTTGCCTTATGTGTAAGTGCGGTGATGCTGACGGTGCTGTTTCAGGTGCTTGTCATTCTACAGGCAATACTATTCGTCCTGCATTACAGTTATTAAAGACTAAGCCGGGTATCAGCTCTGTTTCAGGCTTCTTCCTTATGGAAGTTCCAAATTGTGAGTTTGGTGACAATGGTCTTTTCGTATTTGCTGACTGTGCTGTTAATACTGACCTTGATTCTGCCAAGCTTGCTGAAATTGCAGGTCTTTCTGCTGAATCATTTAAGATGTTTACAGGCGGTGAGCCAAAGGTTGCTATGCTTTCTTACTCATCTAAGGGCAGTGCTAAGCATGATGATGTTACTAAGGTAGCTGACGCTGTTAAGATGGCTCAGGAAAGATTCCCTGAAATTGAAATTGACGGTGAATTACAGCTTGATGCAGCTTTAGTTCCTGAAGTTGGCGAATTAAAGGCTCCTGACAGTAAGGTTGCAGGTCATGCCAATACTCTTGTATTCCCCAGTCTTGAAGCAGGTAACATTGGATACAAGCTGGTTCAGAGATTAGCTAAGGCAGAGGCTTATGGTCCTGTTTTACAGGGTCTTTCAATGCCTGTTAATGACCTTTCAAGAGGATGCTTTGCTGAGGATATAGTAGGTGTTGTTGCTATGACTGCAGTTCAGGCTCAGTTAGCGTCTAAGTAATTAATTTATAAGGAGAAAATAAATGAAGATTTTAGTTATTAATTGTGGTAGTTCATCTTTAAAGTATCAGTTATTTGATATGGATACTAATGAGGTTATGGCTAAGGGTCTTGTAGAGAGAATCGGTATTGAGGGTTCCAATCTTCAGCACTCACCTGCAGGCAAGGACAAGATTGTTTTTGAGCAGCCTTTAGCAAATCATGACGAGGCTATTAAGCTTGTTATGGATAAGCTTATTGACCCTGAGGTTGGTGTTATTTCTGATCTTGGTGAAATCAACGGTGTTGGTCACAGAGTACTTCACGGCAGTAAGTATTTCAGCAATTCAGTTGTTGTTGATGCAGATGCTCTTGAAACTATGAAGAAGTGTATCCCACTTGGACCTTTACATATGCCTCCAAACATTATGGGTATTGAGGCATGTGAAAAGTTAATGCCCGGTGTTCCTAACGTAGCTGTATTTGATACTGCTTTCCACCAGACAATGCCTCCAAAGGCTTATATGTATGCCCTTCCTTATGAATACTATGAAAAGTATGATGTAAGAAAATACGGTTTCCACGGTACAAGCCACAAGTTTGTTACTCAGCGAGCTATTGCTATGCTTGGCGGCAAGGCTGAGGGAACTAAGATTATTACCTGTCACTTGGGTAACGGCTCTTCTATTGCTGCTGTTAAGGATGGTAAGGTTGTTGATACTACAATGGGTCTTACTCCTTTAGCAGGCTTTGAAATGGGTACAAGATGCGGTGACATTGATCCTGCTATTGTTCCATTCCTTATGAAGAACGAAAACTTAACACCTGATGAAATCGATAACATTATGAACAAGAAGTCAGGTATCCTTGGTGTTACAGGCAGATCAAGTGACTTCAGAGATGTTGAGGAAGGTATGAACGAAGGCGATGAAAGATGCAAGTTAGCTCTTGATATGTTCAGATATCAGATTGCTAAATTCATCGGTTCTTACTATGTAGCTCTTGGCGGCTGCGATGCAGTTGTATTTACAGCAGGTATCGGTGAAAACAACTCAGGTCACAGAGCTGCTATCTGTGAGTACTTAAAGTGTTTTGGTCTTGAAATTGACCAAGAGTTAAACAGCCAGAGAGGTAAGGAATTAGACTTTGCCACTCCGGATTCTAAGATTAGAGCATTACTTATTCCTACTAATGAGGAATTAATGATTGCTCAGGATACTATGGAGTTAATTGGTTAGTATAATACAACCTATGAGAACCAAAATGAAAGCTTGCTTTCAATTTTGGTCGAAAGGTTACCGACGCGTTAGCGGAGGTAGTTATATTGCCCTGCAAAGCAGGGCAGCTGTGGAAGTAGAGCGAACACAG
>DBGCRA010000171.1:0-19692 GCA_048359195.1 Candidatus Gallispira sp. | reverse complement strand
TTGACATAAAATTAGTCCTCCTTGTTTTTAGCAAATTTTTACATTAAGTTCTATTTGCATTATTGTCAAGAAGGACTGTTTTTATACTGTTTACACAAAATTTTTTAAAGGCTCTATTTTACTTATAACATAAAACACTTATTATGTCAATGCTTTTTTCAATGCCTTTGCCAGTTGTTTTATTATTGTAATATATTATAGACTAAAAAGTAATGCTGGAATGATTTCACGTTCCCCAGTACAAATATCTTCGTATCTTGTTTTTACTTTATTTTAAAAAAATATAAGTGCAGCTTTCGCTACCCCCTCTAAATTGCTAATTTAGTAATAAATTAATCATACAATCCTGCCCTATCATTAACAACAAACAATCTTAAAAGTGTATAGCTTAAATCTAAGCCCTTTTCATTACCCTTTAGCAATCCCTTACTAATAAGCTTATTAACTGTAGCCTTGCCCCAGTCAGGTACTTCCTCAACTTTGTTGTATACTTTATCAGAATACTTATAAATCATATCATTTGCTACCTTTGTCGCAATTTCTTTTACTCTTTCATCTGTCATATTATCAACCTCCCACGTCTTTTTAAAATTATCAACATTACCATATAACCGCTTTAATTTAGCAGGCGTGCTACCCCATTTAGGCAGCTGAAAATGAGGCTTATCAACAGGGCTAGTCCAGTCACCGCCCCATTCAAGCCCTAAAGCCTTTCCAATTTTACCAACCTTTTTAAACCATCCGTCATTGTCATAATATGCACCCTTACCATCATTCCTGATAACATCAAAAGCAATGCCCCACTGATGCATTGAGCTGTAAGAGCCGCCTTTAGCATTAGTAACAATATTACCCGGTACAGTCCTGCCCTTAGCATATAAAGCATCCTGTTCAGCTACACTTCTAAAACACTCACCTAGTTTTACTATTAATCCTTGCTTTTTACACTCAATCAGGAGCTTATTAGCAAGCTCCTGTAGTTGAGGGTGGCACATTGTAATATCTCTACTCATTTAATCACTCCTTTATATAATAAAAAGACACCTTGCTAAAGCAAAGTGTCTGAAAATATTGACAATACAAAATTTTTATGTTATTATTAAATCACAAGAGGAAATAACTTAAGTTATTTCCAATAGCAGTTTTTATTTTTGCCGCCTTGGTACTAACAGGGCGGCTATTCCTTTATTATGTAGAGAATAAATAACATAATCGTTAAATATAAAATAATATTCTCCATAATAACACCACCCTTCTTAAGGGGATAGGAAACAACCGCCGTCATTTCCTCTTGCTTACATATATTTTACAATATCTTCCGCATTTTGTAAATATACTTTTAAACTTTTATTTTTTCAACATATTGTTACATATATACTTATTTACTTCTCATCAATTTTCACATCAATTCTGTACCTTCTTTGTCATATCTGTAGCTGTCTTAAATGGAATTATTCCATTTTTAACACCTATTTTAAACTCATCAGCCATAATAGCATATTTTGTAAAACTATTATTCTTCCACCAAGCCCATAATGATGTTACTATTGTAAATCCCAATGTTATAAATTCTGTAAGTTGCTCGTCACTTACAGGCAATACACTATGACCGGTCATAGTAAGCACCTGATTAATTAATGCTACTGCTAATAATACTGTTCTAATAATTGTACTAATTTCAATTTTTTTCATATTAATTCCTCCTATAACTCTTTCATAAATTTGTTATCTTGATATGTACGTTGTTCTTCTTCAAGGTCACTTATTCTGTGATTTGCCACTTTCATCTGCTCCTCAAGCAATCTTTCTTGTGTTTCAAGATTGTAGGTTCGGTCGATTAAGTTATTGTGCTTATTAACCTTTTTTTCAAGCTGTTCTATTCGGTAATTTATAAGCTTTGTATTAATAAATATACCTAATACTGAACCTAAAGCACTGCCTCCTAAACCAATTAGAGCCACTACAACTTCAACTGCCATTAACGCACCTCCTACTGTTCTGCAAGCTCAGCAATATATGCAGACCTTACACCACAGCTAATGTATTTATTTCTTTCCATAGTGTATCTGAGAGTTGCCAATCCGCCTGTGTTTCCACTTCCGTAACTAGCGCCACTAGCAGCAATTCCTTCCTCAAGACTAGTATTAATTATAGTACATTGATTATTGTATTTTTCTGCTGTATCAGGATAAATTCCTAACAATATAAGCAAATCACTCATGTCAAGAGTTGTGTATGTATCGCTAAACGGCTTCTGTATCTGTTTACAATATGTATCCTCTATTGTGTCAATACAAATTTTTTGCAAATCCTCGTCATACATATATTTAAGAGCATTTGCTGTTCTTCCATCACCGTTAGGTGTAATTAATGTTCCTGTACTGCTAATAGCTTTCCATAACGTAGACGCAGCACTTTCTGGATTATTTGTATCAGCGACATTATTATCAACGATTACTTGTATTTCTCCATTAACAGTTCTTATTCCCGCAATAAATTCAAAAATATTGCCTGCTAAATCACATACTCCACTTGCTTTTCCATTGTGGTTCCACGTTACCGGGCCTGAGCCTGTAAGCATAACATTGCCTTTGCTAGCGTTAATTCCTGTTTCGTATCGAGCAAGAATATTAACACCATTATAATTGTTACCTCCTGGCTGATATTTGTCAATATATCTGCTTGCCGCTGATATATAAGCTCTCTCGGCATTAGTCCATAAATGCCAACCTGGACCTTTATTTTTGCAAAAATTATATGCTAAAGTATATGTCATATTAGCTCCTACGTCCTGCAATGGCAATGAATAGGCTCTATTATTAACAATTACATTACTATACTTACTAAGATAAAACCCTGCAATGTTATTACCATTAACCTTAAAAGCAGGTGCTAATGTATCACTTGTTAATCCTCTGTATGTGTCAGTAATAGTCTTAGCCTCAAAAAACACCATTATTGATGGTAACCCTGCATCATCATATATAACTTTGTTTGTAGGTCCACCTAAAAGCTGTACAGCTGCCTCTAAATCCGTCATAAATTATCCCTCCAATGCAAATAAATTAAGGATTACATTGTCAATTTTAAAAGGTACCGCAACATCATTAACATACATCCTTGCTGGTATAATAATAACAGCAACATACCTTTCAGCAAGAGTTGTAAGCAACAATCCTTCACTATCAGTGCAGATGTTTATTTCAACTTCTGTGTCCTTTTCATATTTTTCCAAATTGATTGTCAGCTCATCATCGCCGAATGTAATCTTGTTACCTTCGACAGCATACTTAATCTTTTCGCCATTGTTAATTTCGTTAACGTTCATTAAAAGTACCTCCTTGTCCTATTAGCATTATTAATAGCTTCGTCTGTTCTTCGAGAAATAATTTCAGCTGCCTCTCTGTGTTCAGCATTACTTGTGTTTACACCAAAACTATGCTGTACTATTCTGTCAGTTGTGTTACATTCCTTAGGTATTATAATATTTGCCATATATCCTCCTTATGGTGCAACATACTCTGTTTTTGCCCTATGACCACCCTTAACAATAAAAGCAACAGTACAAGATCCATCAGTAGTATACTTAAAAGCATTAGTCTGTTTATTGCTTACTGTTACAATAGCTGTGCCGCTTGTAACTATAGGTACAACATCATAATTTGTATTATTTTTAACCAAAACAATATAAGAGTTGGTTGCCTCTCCTACTGTAACAGTTACAATATCACTCTTGTTCTCTTGCTCATCATCATTAGCATACCTCTCCATCTGAGCAAGCCAGCAGCTAAGCACATTATTTTCAAGCACACCTTTTTCGATATTATTAAAATGTTCCGCATTCATTGGTGTACCTTGCTGTAAAACTTCACCTTCAACAAGTTCATGTGTTACTGTTCCGTCCGCATTTTGTGTTTCTTTGTATGTATGTTGTAATTCTGTTACATGGTCATACCATTTATTTATGTCATACATTCCCTACACCTCCACTTCATAAATAGGAAACTCCCACAAAGTTAAAATTCCCTGTGAAGCACTCTTTGTAATATTTTCAGTGCATTCTCCTGCAATATCACCGCTTATATCAATTATCCTTACAGCTGTTATAGTCATTGCCTCATTATCAGATGTAATAGATTTAACTCTTAATGTATTTCCTGCAATATTTTTTTCGGTTATTACAGCATCATACCACTTACCATCAGTACAATACTGTATTTTAGCAATTCGTCTTAGCCATTCTTTGCGCATTTTTTCTAAAAAAGATTCTTTCCAAAACATTTTTATACACCTCCTATAACATACCTGTATAAGCTGTACCACAATAATTGTAATCTTTGTTATATACCACCTTTTTATTAGTAACTATTGACTTACTGCTGTTTTTATCACTTAATAAAGTTGTATATGGTTTAGTACCGCATATCTCATAATCGTATTCGTGTTGTTTTATACGGCTTGAAATAACCACAGCAAATTTATATAACAGGGCAAATGTAAAACCAAGGTGAGATGGTTTTATTTTTTTTATATGTTCGTTGATTAACAAAAAATCCAATTCAGTATCTGCTTTTTTTATGATAATTTCAAAAGTATAAGGCTTCACGTTCTCAATTACAGTTGTTTCCCTGCCACATATACTTTCTACTATTTTTTCAACCTTACAAGGATTCATAGGAGCTCTGTAACCCATTCTTGATATTATATTTTTTCTTCTTGTTTCAATATCAAGTAACTCATTTACTGGAATTCCATATTTCTGTTCCCAGTAAGCAAGTCCCCACGTTGCTGTTTCAGGAAATGCTTGCAACCTCAGTTCATCGTACTTGCTCCTTACTGAGTCTATTTCTATACCCATTATTTCAAATATCCACTTTGCAACATAGGAATTATTATATATAGGTGATATTCTTGTCATCATCCTTTTGGCAGATTCCCTTGTTGGAAAATTTTCTAAATCAAATTTAGCCATTATATAATACCTCCCCTGTCACAGGATACTCATCTTCGCTTATTTCAATATTTTCTGTATAACCATTTATTTTTAAATTAAAATAATCGTCAACACCTGCTGTGTTGCTTAATACAGCACCAATTCTCGAATATTTAATTTCTTTTTCCTCTTTGGCTTCAACATAATAACTTTGCAGACTCTTTTTTAACTGCGACATTATTAAATCAGAATTGTAACCACTTTCGCATACAAGTTTAAAGCTAAGATTGATAGTTAATATTGTTGGTGATGTTACTGTAACTATAGCCCCTATAGGGGCTTTTCTTTCAAGTTCATTGTCTGGTGACATTATGTAATTATATACATCTTCAACAATAGCTTCATTAGCTGGTTCTCCGTTCGCATCCATGACAACTACTTTGACACTGTTAGGCACATCTGGATCCCATTCAGGTATAACAAAAGCGGCTCCAACTCCATCAACAGCTTTAGCCCATCTTATATAATCTGCATCACAACCCACAAAAGATGAGTCTATATTTTGATTATATTCCTCAATTCTTTCGCGCAGGCTTTCATCTTCTTCTTTTTCTGTTCCTCCTGATGTATGCTCAAGATTAGTAATACTTGCTATTCCTGTCATAGGCACAGACATAATAACTATTGTATTTGCTGCCACATTTCCCGAAGTTCCTGCCTCTACAGCGGTAATACTTACACTAGCTGTTCCCTCATCATTTATATAAACCGTTTCATTTGCTGTAAATTCAATAGCAGGATTATCTCCTACAGCAGGTGCTGCAAACCTAAAACCACTTGGTATTTCTGTTCCCGGTGTACCTGTTATATTCAATATGCCATAGGCTTGATTAGGAGATTTTCTTGTAAGACCTATGCTTTTCGCATGAAGGTCGAGCCATTCGCCATAAGCAAACTGAGGAAACATGATTTTTATTGTTTCTGGTAAATAAAACTCTAAAAGCTCCGCAACTTCCAAAGCTGTAGGTTTTGTAAAGTCATAAGGAAATCCCGCTTCTGTTTTATCAATATCAGACGGAAGCTGTTCCATCATACGCTTATGTATGGTTTCTGCATCTTGTTCTTCTAACCAACTTGGCAATGCAAATTCTGTATCTGACAATTATATTACCTCCTATCCTGCTAATTCACCTATTTTTACACTGAATTCTTCCCATTCCTTACCTTTTACGATAAAACTAACCGAAATAACATTATCATTATCCCAAACAAACTTAAAATCTCTAACATAATCAGTTTTGTTATTTACCATCAGAGCATCTGTAATAGTTGTTTCAAGAGTAGACTCAATAGCTTTTTTATCTGTAAGATTCCACAAAGTATCAGTTTCAATACCTATTTTATGAGAATAGGACAATTTCGTAAGCCTTTCTGTCATAACAACCTTCTGACACCACTGCATATAAGCTTCCTTGCCACTTGCCTCAACAATATTATTTGTGCCATTTCTCACAAAATCACCCTTATTAAAATCAAAAAAAACAGACCTTCTATACTTCTGTTCCTCTGCAATAGTATTTAGCTTTGTTTCAGGAACTTCAAAAACAGGGAATAAATTTGCCATATATCACACCTCACAATTCCTCAGCGGATTCAAACTTACCTATAACAACAGCTGTATTCAATACCCAACAAACAAGCACTCTGTCACCTGGTAATAGTTTAGCGAATCGGTCAGGCAACTTTACCTTGTGCTTATGTTCTCCTCCTGAATGGTTATGAGAACCATTACCACCTTCATGGCCACTATGCTCTCCTCCCGAATGAGTATGTGAAGCAGAAGTTGTTTCTGCAAATTCGGATTCACTGTCACCAACATTTAATGTGTTTAAAATAAAATAATCCCCTTTAGGAATTGGCTGATTAAACTGATTAAGTTGTAGACTGTAATCCTCCTGCACAGTTGCAAAATCAAGTGTAGGAAATGATGATACTTCTATGTGCCCTGACATACGTTTATCAATTACATTTGCAAACTTACTTACACCAGGATGACTTTTTTTACTCAACTTCTTCCACCTCCAAATTCATCTTCATACTTGTTGCATCATGCGTTATCGATACTACATAATAATATCCATCTAACTTGCTTGTTTTTATGTATACTTTATCTCCTTTTCTCATAATAGGCACGTCATAACATTTAACTTTGATTGTCTTTTGGGGCTTACCTTCTTCATCAATCGTAGTCTTTGCATCTTTCTTAGCATCAGCTAATTTCTCGTCTGACGATCTTGATATAATTTTCTGTCTTATACCATACTGTGTCATACCATCGACAATAGCTTCAACTACTCCTTGCTTCTTATCACTTTCCTTGCCTATTATCTTAACTCTTGTAATCATATCTGCTGTACTTACTTTAGACTTTACAGATTCTATATTATCCTCTGAGCTTAAATACCAGACAGTTTTGTTAGTGCCCTTCCTTAATATGCTGATTTTATGCCTTCCACCTCTTATAATTGTTTCACCGCCGCCTTTTTGCTTAGCTTCTTTCAGTAATTCCAATATAGCCTCTGAAACTTTCTTCTTAATAGCATTCTGAGCAAGAGGTGTTTCAGGTCCAAAGTATTCAAGCTCAATACCCCAGTCCTTACAGATTTTTTGTATAGCAGATTTACAACTGATACCTTTTGATATGTAAATATGGTCATCACTTTTTTGCAGTTGGTACGCATCATCATAACAGGTTATGTCAAAGTTATCTTTATCTGACTCCTCGTCGCATTCCCAATCTATTATGGTACCTGTTGCGACATTGTATTCAGTTTCACCCCAACTCGCAAATATATCTATAAGAGTATTAGGCTTGCAGTATTCAGACAAATATTTCCCTTTATATTCTGCATTATACAATGACACATTTATTTTTGTTGCTATTTCTCCGTCATTTTCTTCCCAACTAAGGTCGGTAACAGCTCCTGTAATATCAAGCTGTGTACCGTCCTCAATTGTGTTGACAACTCTGTAAGATAGCTTTTCAATGTTTATCATGTAACCACCTCACTGTGTTGGTAATGTTAAAATCATACCAGGATAAATAGTTGAATTAACATTTTTCAGCTTGTCTTTATTAAGTTCAAATATTTCGTTATATCTGCTGCCTTTGCCCAATTGATCTTGTGCTATGGCCCACAGACTATCACCTGATTTTACCTTGTATGTTTTATCTTTATTGCTTGCAGATGCTGGTAGTAACCTACTGTCATTAGTGTTCAAGCTCGCCTTAATGTCATTAACTTCATCAACTGACTTAACAACAACATCAGGTGCATAAGAAAGCTTAATGTCATAATAATAATCACCGCTTGGACCTTTGTATGTAACGTTATACTCATCAATATATACATTATGATTAATTGGAGTATCTGTTATTACCAGTTTTAGTTTTGTTCCAGATGTTCTCCACCTAGAAAATATCTGCTGCATTTGCTTAGGTGGATGCCACAATTCCTGATAAATAAATGGTTGTTTTGAGTTTGCCTCACCAGGTAAAACTCCACTCCATTCGAAAGTAGTGAGCTGAATTCCTTTTGGAATTTTTCGCTCACCACCATCAATTAAATCAAACGTCTTAAAATTAGTAGTATTTCCACACTTGATTTCATCAGGAGTCCAACATAAACTTAGTCTTGCATTTGTTGCAAGTTCAACAAAATAAATTAACATATTATGCCTCCCTCGGTCTGTTTTTGAATATGCCTTCAAGTGCTTCTGCTACTTGTTCAAGTATATCATCCGCAATATCAGAAAGATTTTCCTTTAATACCTGCAAAATATCAACATTTCCACCATCACTATTAATTGTAATAGCAGGATTAGCCCCTATAGTTATGTTAATGCTTTGTCCGTTTTGCTCTGCAAAAACAGGAATATCATTATCATTATCAATATCATCATCAGATATTGCATACATATTTTCTCCTGAATAGTTATTGTAAGCGCCACTAACAAATCCACCATCAGCAAAATACGGAACACCTAACATCTTGCCTGCTTTTTCCCAAAGGTCAATACCTCTGTTTCGCCTTGAACTGCTAAGAGGTATAATAACCTCTGTTCCAGCTTCACCAGCAATAAACCTTGTAGCACTATTAACAAAACCTCCGCTTGCTTTCTCAACTATATTAGGTTCAGATGAATTATCGCCGCTTGAGCCTCCTAAACTAGGTGGATTAGGATTTGTTATATTCCAATTAATATCAACATTTTTGGTAACTGTGGTTTTTTCTCCTAGTATTGATTGAATGTTCTCGTTCAACTTATCCTTTGCACTTGAAATACTTGCATTTGCACTGCCTATATTATTATTAATACTGTTTCCAACTGCTGTACCTACACTGTTAGCAAAAGCACTAAAATCTCCTGTAAAGGCGCTTCCAATTAAATTTTCTACCTGTGTAGATAACGCTGCTGCCGTATCTCCATTAGGTCTTAACAAATCTCCTACACTGAGGTCAAGCTGTATGTTTTTCAAGATACCAGCTATATTCTCCTGAGCTTCAGTTGACAAATTAGAATTGGTAAGTCCAAGTTTTTCAATTATTGTTTCTGTATCAAGCGGCTGTATATTAGTTTTACTTAAAAACTGACTTAACTTTTCTGATGTAGTACCGGTTAAATTAGGTAAAACACCATCTAATGCTTTCGAATACGCCTCTGTAAAAGAATCAAGCTCTACTGTTTTAATATTATCCCTTATACTTAATACACCCGAATTTCTCGCATTAAGAGCTGCTTGAATCATCTCCTGAAACTGACTATCATCAATAGTACCGTCAGCTAATGCATAATAAAGGTTTTCTAAAGTGTCCTTGTAAGCATCATCATAGGTTTGTATGCCTGATTCTAAGTTTGTTTTTAACTCACCTCTCAACTCTTCAAAACTATCATAAGATAAACTACCGCCCAAGAATTTTTGCTTAGTAAACTCATTTTCAGCTTTGTTCTGAGCATCTGATATTTTTTCAGTGATTGAATTCTGTTTATCAATATACTGCTGAAGACTTGTCATTTCGGTTTTATCAATCTTACCATCTTTCAGTGCAACTTCATATTCTTGTTCAAATTTTAGTTTATTTTCGCTAAATTCGTTTTGCAGCTTTGTATACATCCAGTTCACACCGTCATAGGCTTTGTAACCAGTTCCATTATCACCTAATAGTAAATTCACACTTGCTTGAAATTCTAATTGATTATCGGTTAAATATTCTTTGCCATAAGATATAAAATTGTCAATTTCCTGTTTAAAGTTTGTATAGTCCTCTTCTTCGAATTGAACGCCAACATTAATTTTCCAAACACTCTTTTCAAGGTCTTTTTGCGCAGAGCTAAGACCTTCATAGCTTTGCTCAACAGAATTTACAGCTTCAGAAAATTTTTCAAATTCTTTAACTTTGCTGCCAAGCGTTATATCTTTAGCTGCCGTACTTATTTCCTGTAAAGTTAGTTTTATGTTGCCGAAATGTTTTCGTAGATTTTGACTACAAGCACTTTCCAAAGCCCTTTGTAAATCCTCTGCACTTGCCTCATCATCGTCAATTGCTGCTTTTAACTCTTCGCTCTCGACTTTAGCTTTTTCAAAGCTCTTTTTCATGTTGTTGCCAATAGCACTACCCGCCAGACCACCAATACCGGCACCTACAAGACCTCCGATAACTGTGCCAACCACTGGAATAACTGAACCAATTGCCGCACCTGTTGCTGCACCTGCAGCAACACCGCCTAATTTAACACTTGAACTTGCATTATATGCTGCTTTTTCTTCTGCATTATTGCTTTTTTCTGCATGATAAAAGTCACTTACTGCTGATAATACTGTGCCGCCTGCAACAACAGCACCCGCTATACCTGCTGTACCTGCTAAAGCTGCTCCACCAACAGTAGTAGCACCACTGCCAAGAAATACACCTGTTTTTGCTAGACCCGCTTGCATAAAACTATTAGTTCCGCCAATTGTATTACCTGCCTTATCTTGAATAACATATTTACCAAGACTTGGTGTAGGGACAGGTGCGTTCTGAGCTAATGTTTCTGCATTTTGTGCAGAAGCCCTAGCTCTCCTTACTTGATAATATCCGCTTTGTCCTGAAGTTGCAGCATTAGCAACACTGCCATTTAAGTTTACTACTCCAGCAGTTATTGTCATAGCAGATACCGTTGACAAAGCATTTCCTACTGCTGAACCTGTACCTGAACCAGTAAATATAGTTTTAAGGTTAGATAGCACACTTTTTACACCACCATTTTTGTATGATGAAAACGCACTTGCAATTCCTGCACCTAAAACGCCAATGCCACCTACAATAGATTTGCCTGTGCTAAACACAGATTTACCTGCACCTAGAATCGATGAACCCATTTTTAAACCAATTAAAGAAGATATTATAGGGTGTGATTTAACAGCTTTGCTTATTATTTCGCCTAAATCGAACTTGGAAGCAAATCCTTCTGCAAAGGAGGCACCAATGCTCATACCTTCAGATGCCGCACTTGATATATCTATACCAAGTAAGCTCATTAAACCCGTAGATAACACTGAACCTAATCCGCTTCCTATGCTTTTTGCTATTCCGCTAAAAGCAGATTTACCGCTACTGTTCCACCATTCGCCCAAAGGATTCCCAATAAGCTCATCCCAAGCTATTTTAGCCTTACCAAATATATCGGCATTAAACCAATCGCCTGTATTTGTAAATGAGGCAATTTTGGACTTTGCTTGTTCCATATACACATCAACCTTATCCATAATCTTGCTGATAAATCTTTCAACATACTGCATATTCTCGGTAGCCCATTCTGCAGCAGCTCTCGCATAAGGTGCTAGCCTTTCACCTAATGAATTTAAGGTTCCCTGAGTTGCACTTTGTAATATAATCATAGAGCCTCTTAGATTGTCCTGCATAGTATCTGCCATTCGCTTTGCAGAGCCATCAGCATTATCTATTGCAGTTGTTAGACTCTTATAATCTTCTTCTGTTGCATTAATAACGGCAAGCATACCGCTCATACCATATTTACCAAAGACTTCAGATGCTTTTGCTACCTGATCTGCTTTTCCTAAGCCACTATAAGATGCTCTTAATTCATCCATAACCGTTCTAAAGGACTTAACCTTTCCGCTGCTATCTGTAAGACTTATGCCCAGTTCACTCATTGCTGCTGCCATAGTATCTGTTGGTGCCGCCATATTTGCAATTGTGTTCTTAAGTGCTGTACCAGCTTGACTGCCTTTAATCGAAGAATTTGCCATCAAGCCAACAGCAATAGCCATATCTTCAATACTATATCCCATCGTACCTGCAAGAGGTCCTACATACTTGAATGTTTCTCCCATCATTGAAACATTAGTATTGGAATTTGTTGCTGCCGCAGCAAGAACATCAGCAAAATGCCCTGCCTCACTCGCCTGCATACCAAAAGCTGTAAGGTCATCAGTTACTATATCTGATACAGTAGCCAAGTCTTCGCCTGATGCAGCAGTAAGATTTATAACACCATCAATACCAGCAAGCATCTGTTCTGACTTCCAACCTGCCATAGCCATGTATGTAAAAGCATCTCCAGCTTCTTTAGCAGTAAATTTAGTGTTTAAACCTATTTGTTTAGCTTTTTCCGTTATAGAGTCCATAGCACTGCCAGTCGTTCCAGATAGTGCCGAGACTTTACTCATTGTAGCTTCAAAGTCAGCGTAAGTGTTTATAGCGTTTCCTAAACTCAAAGAAACCCCTATTATAGCACCTGCCGTAAATAGTGGATTTTTGAACATATTTAATATGCCTTTAAGTGGGCTTGTTACCTTATCAATAATACCTACTGATGCGTTCCACACCGTTGATGTAAGTCCTTTCGCCTTTGTTTTAACTTTTTCCACTACAGCACTAGCTTTATCAACTGCACTTATATTCATCTTAGCATTAAGCTTGTTAATTTTTGACTGAGCCTTGTTCATGGAACGCTCAAATCCATTAAGCTTTGTTTCTGCTGATTTAACTCCGGATGCGGTCATGTCTTTTGCAGTAATATTAATAATTATCTGTTCCAATTAACCACCGCCTTTTGGCATACTTTTAAGCCATATCTTGGTTGATTCAATCATAAAGGCTTGAACGCCTCTGCTTTTTTCAAAAAACTCATCAGGCGGAATGCCCTGCCGCTGAAAAATATAATGCAATATTGTAGCCAATCCGCCTGCTTCAATTAGTTTTTTGCTACTTCCTCATAATTGCTTGTTTCAAAGCCGCTGAGTTTATCAATCTCATCAATAACTCTGTCCTTTTCACCTGCAAGAAGCAATACATCAATAAGTTCGATACCTCTTAAAACATTAGCTTTTCTCTGAGCCTTTTTATTGTCCCATATTAGCTTTCTGTCCTCTTCAACAGTAGCTGCATATATGAGTGCAGAACGGTAGCCGACAGTATCAAGCTCACCTGCAACTTTTCCTCCTGTAATTTTATTCTTTAAATACTTAGTATACTTTTTTCTTATCTTTGTGTTTTCTTCCTCAGTTACAGCTCTAATCCTGAAACGAAAATATTCTCTGTCTTTACGCTGAATCACAATTTCAGCACAATTATCTTCATCATTAGCGTAATCAATAGCAGCAAAAAGACCTTTTAAAATATCGTCTTCATTTGCTCGGTAAAACTCTTTTTTCTCTTCTGGTGTAATGTCAACATCGTTATCTTCAACTTCTTCAAAAACGCTAATTGCTTTAATATCTTCCATTATAAATTTCCTCCTTAAAAATAAAAGCTTCCTATTTTCTGCTAGGAAGCTTTACCAATAATTATTAATATGTAATATATTTCTGTAACTTTGGAACACTGTTTACAAACAAGCTCCACTGCCTTTTGATTGTATCGCCATTTGATACATTCTGAACATCAACAGTACCTGAAGGTACAACATCTCTATAAACTACTCTCTCTTCCTGTCCATCCTTACCCTTAATATAGCCCTGAAAATTAAGTGTAGGAAACTCGCCATTTGCTAATGCATCCATAAGAGTTGTGAATAAAATAGCATCTTCAACAACATATTCACTAAACGAAATGGTAAGTCCGAAGCTCTGTGGTATTTCTCTTTCCTGATAAACTCCACATGGCTGGAACTTAGAATTGTTAAAATTTGCCTGTGCCTGAAAAGATTCAATACACACAACGGTCTGACCATCATCTGTAAGCAGTATGCCGTCCATACCTGTTAAGGCATGTCTTGCATCAATAACACCATCATAAACGCCTCTCATATAAAAACCTCCTTCTACTCAACAGCAAATCTGAACTTATAAGCAATGTAAATAATTTCAAGACTGTCAGGATCATCAACTGCGATAACAAACCAAGCACTGTCACCCTGTGCTACATTTTTGTCATCTTCGTAAACTGTTCCTGATGTAAGCTTACCTTCTGCAATCATATCATCAATAACAGCCTGAGCCCTTGTTATAAATACGGATCGTCCAGCAGTATCATTATTAACCTTGCCTATAATATCCTCAGTATTTATATCAATTCTTTCCATAAGTTCATGTCTTACACGAACCCTCTTAATCTTCTTCCATCCTTCGTCAAGGTCACTGCCTGGATTTACTAAAGTATTGATGCCTTTTTCAACCCAAACTCCGCCTTTCAAATTCTTTGTGTAAACTATACAGCCAGACTTTAAAGCCTTCTTAATTTGTGTATCCGTAAGAACTTCTTTTGTATCTGAAAATTCTACAACCTGATGAGTAATCGCCTGTGTTGATTTTGTTCCAACAATAAGTCCTGTTGTATAAGCCGCAAGTTTATAGCCATTCACTATATTTCCATAACTGTCGACGGTATCGTTTAACACATAACACATTTTGTAATCGTTAAAAGCCTTAGCATTTGTTGTTCTTGTATCATAACTTACTTTAGTGTTATCCTCTGCTACAACTGCCATAGGGTATTTACCAGCTTCCTCAATTTTATTAAGGTATTTCGCAACAAGTTTATGTACAGTTGAGTCAACTGTATCAACACACATAGCATTCCAGTTGTAAGAAGCCAAAACCTCTAAACCATTACTATATGATTCGTTGTCAACAGTAGGTTGTGTTCCTGCTGTAAATTTAGACTGTGTAACATCTGTTATCTTTGCAGTTTTTAAGAATTCAGCTGTAACAAGACTACTCATAGCGTTAATTGTATCGACAAGTTCCTGTACCTCTGTATCTGATGAAAACGCAAATTTTTCAAGCTGAGTGGAATCTTCATAAATAATACACTCCTTACCTTCATCTGTTATGCTATCTCTGATAGAAATAGAAAGTGACCTATCTCCAACATATTTAGCTGTAAGTTTAATAGCAGAATCAAGTGTAATTGTGGCATATGTACCACTTGTTACGTTTTCTGTACTTGTGCTAATTGTTCCTATTCTGACTGCAATACAAGTCGTGGCTCCGCCTTCAAATATCTGTCCTATAACATCTTCAGCAGTTCCCGAACCAAAAATCTCACCTATATTATCGCTTTCTGATTTGTCAATTTCCACAGCCTCATTAAGCGGTCCCCAATTACCTCTTATAATTGCAGCAGCTACACCATCTGTAGCAGCTGCAAGAGTAACAGAACCGTTCTCTTTTCTGTGATAAATACCTGGGCGCTCTTTTTTTTCGCCTAATATATAAGTACCTGACATTATTTAACCTCCTTCTTTTTGAACTTTTCTACTATTTTTTTTGCCTCGCTTTTTGTGAATATATCCTTATGTGCTAATTCAAGTGCAACAGTAACTAATTCAGAAGATGTACCAACTCCAAATAATTTTTCTGATGCTCCTGCCAATTCATCAATGGTATAGCGGCTTTCTTTTGCAATAGAAGCTGTTTCATTTGTGTTCACAGCCACCAGCTCATTTGTTTTCTTTGTTGCCATACATTTCACCTCTTTCTATAAGAAAAGCCAACATGATTAAGCTTTTCAGCCTCAGAATTCTTTCTGGGAATGCCGTAATGGAAAATAAATGTTATCTGTCCCATCTTAGCTATATTTGCATCCATATTTACATTTAAGCCTATTAACCTCATATCCGAGCTATCTCGCATTCTGACACACTCATCACGAGCTATATCATCTGCAATTTGCTTAACAAGCTCTAGTCTCTTTTCAGCACTCGCAGCGAATATATGAGCCTGTATTTTTACATTCATCCACTGACACAAGAACCAAGATTCAGCTCTTTCATTTTTTGATATATTGTAATATATAGCAGGAGTATCATCTGACGCCCTAAATATACTGCTCATATCATTGTCACCTATTAGATGTAAATTTTCATAGTTTTTGCTTGTATAATCCATAATTGCAGCAATTGGGTCAGGTTCAGTTACCTTGCCTAGAGGAAATGCCAATACATCAAAAAAAAGTGATACACCCAAAACCAAGGTGTTCTCACTCTTTGTATTTCTGTTTGCATCTCCGTCTATTTCAAAATAGTCATTTCTATCCCACGAAAAGCAGTATGTTTCTCCTGAATCTTTTATAAAAACATTACTAAACATCTGTCTGATGTTTGCCTCTATATCCTCAGGAAGAACACCTGTTGATTTACACCATACATTTATTGTCAATAAGCCTTCTGATTTTCTTTCATCATTGCTTGCTCTGTTAAATGTGTAATCAACTCTGGGATACAAAGTTCCCGCCTTGTCGCTTGGAGCTGATTGCATAAAAATAGCTGGTTTGCCTGCATATCTACTAAGCATTCCAGCTATATTGCAAGTTCCTTCTTCATCAGATAAGACTGCATATATTAAGTTTTCTATCATTTATCCACCTCACAAATCACTAAAAAGTTGTTCGATTTGAGGGACTGCCATTTCTTTTATTCTATCATGATGTGGTCTGGACGCCATTTTTGATGTACCATGTTCAAGATAAGTATCATATTCTACATTGGTTTCTATGGCAGCAGCAGTATCGAATCCGTTTCCTGCACTAGTAGTAAATGGTATGTTCTTAATTTTCCAGCTGTTTCTCAAATTACCTGTTCTTCTTGCAGGCGCTTCTCCTGGCGCAGAAGCTGTATATCTAACCTTTGAATTGGACTTTTTATACCTTATTCCTGACCTACTTCCACCTTTAGAACTTAAAACCTCAAGTGCACATTTTCTTAAGATGTTACCGGCTCTAAATGTTCTGCTGCGAACTTCACCCTCAATATTTTTGACAGTATCTTTTACCTCAGTTTTTATATCAACCATTGAAATCTTGCCTTTCTTCAACATTATATATGGTCCACAAATTCAGTCCTCCTGGATTTTCTACACCTTGGATATAAAAAAATCTATTGTCAAGAATCAAAAAATCTTCTTCCTCAGCAACAGGAGCACCTCTATGTGTGATTGTGTGAGTTATTGGATGCGATAATCTGTTGTATTGTTCCTTTTCAGATGTAGTTGCATCAGTCAATATAGCGAAAATTTTAGTTCCTTCATTATACTCAGGTATACATCTTCCTCTTGAATTTACTTTTTCTTCATTAGCTTTAGCTTTTATCGTAAATTCTTTCAAAAGACTTCCTTCACGCAAATAAAACATATCATCGCCTACCTTTTACTTTTACATCTAAAGGAGTAGAGCCTGCACCAATATTGTCATGCATACCATTTTTAAAGTAATGCCCAGACATAGCCTTGCTATTAATAAGCGGCACTGATGTAGACTGTTCAATTTCCTTTTTCAATTCATCACGCATAGACTTCCATGCTTCGTATCTGTCTCGTAAACCTAATGATAACTTTCCTACTTTAGTATCTACTTCGTATGAAAATCTCATAAGTATACTTTCAAGAAGGTCTAATTTGGCACGTTTCCAATTGCCCTTACGTTTTTCTAGAACAGCCAATATTTCCTCATCAGTCAATGCTGCTGATCTTTCATCGTGAACAATCATCACGTCGCCAAGTTCAAATCTCATTTTATCAATACCATCAACACCAATATTGCTGGGATTGTAAGAATATGCCATTACGCATCACCCTTTATTTTTTTATCCTCTATCTTTTCATCAGATTTAGAATTTAATTCCAACTCAGTTATCCTACTACTAGCAGCAACTTTAATTCCTTTTCTTGAATCAATATTTTTAATAATATTTAATACATTTTCGCTTTTCTCAGATGCAATTATTTCTGTAGCTTCTTCAATTGTTTTCTGCAATATTGTAAATATTGCATTTATCTCAAACTCTGTGCACAGAAAACAATGTACTTCATTACCGTCACCATAAACAGGCACTCTTAATAAACTACCTTTTAAATCGTCTATTACCTGTTCAAAAACTTCACCTGCAACTATAGTTGCAGGTGATTCACTAATGATGCCAGCTTTTTTTAATGATTCAATTCTGGAAGGTACTAACACTTCCGCTGGAATGACATCACCAATTAAATAATTATTACCAGCAAACTTACAAGGCTTATTTGCAAAATATTTCATACTACCACCTCAACTATCTACAATTGGTAAAGAACATACCTAAATCGTCAGAAGTTTTCTTCATATCGTTAGAAATAAGACCTTCAATAAATTCAGAGTGTGTGCCAGGCTCACCATCGAACTGTGAAAATGCAGTATAACTGCCATTACCAAACATATCCCAAGCAAAAATATAGCCTGCAGATGGTTCGTCAATCTGAGGTGAATTTGTAGCATAAGCAAGCAGAGCAGCATTCTCATCACAGATATACTGCATATCTTCTTTACCATAACCGGCAGCATTATATGTACTATCAAGCACACTTACCTGCTCAATATCCAATACGGCTTCTAAGACCTTTTCTGTGACAATAGCTGGATTAGCTGTGCTACCAGTATACTTGATTCTTTCAAGAATAAACGGATTGTTCTTTAAGGCTTCAAAAGCAACTGGGCCTAAACCTAATCTGTTAGGCTTCTTTCTTCCTTTCTTCTTGAACTCAGTTTTTCTTGCATCAAAAAACGCCACAGGGTCGAAGTTAGCATCGTCCCACTTCAACATAGTATTACTAGTAGAGTCTGCTCCAGTTGTAACGCCAGTCCACTCATTAGCCCATACACCCGGTTTAAAAAATTTCTCAGCAAACATAATATCTAAGTGAAGGTCCATCTGCTCCTGTGCGAATCTTACCTTTGCACGTCTAGGGTCGGCTGCACCCGGTGCATTGGTTCTCGCATAATTAATAGCACCAATTTGGTCAATACCTACAATAATTTGATCCACCGTACAAGAATATGTGTCCTCAGACTGTCCCATAATTGCAGGTGCAACCTTGCCAAACTGTGGCTTTTTGCCCACATTATCTCTCGCAAGATCAGCCTTACTGAAAATATAATAATTAGCTGAAGAAAGACTTACAGGACAAATTGGAAAAATCTTTCTCGCAACAAAATCGTTAGGGTCACTAAAGAAAGCCATTGACATATTAGTAAGATACTGATTTGGCTTCCATCCCTTAGCAATGCTAGCTAAGATTGCTCCGTTAGAAGTTCTTTTTGACATACTGTATTACCTCCTTTATGCCTTATATCCAGACTTTGTAATCTGCACTCTTGCAACTGTATTTATTTCTGCGGTTTCAAGTGCAAAACCAATGATAAAATTGCCTGATGCAGCTGTTTTAATCTTACCATCTGTTCCACAAGCGACCTCTTGACCTGCTGTGATTGCTTCACCAGCGA
>DBGCRA010000170.1:0-26189 GCA_048359195.1 Candidatus Gallispira sp. | reverse complement strand
CCTCTCAAGCCCTGATTAATATAATATTTCCATGTTCTCAGCTTCATCGCTGTATCCACCACCTTCGACATCTCTAAGTACAACGCCCTTGTTTATTTCTACAACTCTCTTTTGCATTCTGTCAACAATATCCTTGGCGTGTGTGGAAATTACAACAGTAGTACCGTTTCTGTTGATTTCCTGAATTAAGTCCATAATCTCCCAAGCTGTGTCAGGGTCAAGATTACCTGTAGGTTCATCAGCAAGAAGAATAGGCGGTCTGTTAATAATAGCCCTGGCAAGAGCAACTCTTTGCTGCTCACCGCCTGAAAGCTGATTAGGGTATGCATTTATCTTTTTGGCAAGGCCAACCATAGCCAAAATCTGAGGTACATTACGTCTTATAATTTTAGGATTTGTTTCAACTACCTGCATGGCAAAGGCAACATTTTCATACACTGTCTTTGATGGCAGAAGGCGGAAATCCTGAAATACGACACCTATTTTACGTCTTAAATAAGGAATCTGGCGTCTTTTAAGTGCAGTTATATCTGTGCCGTTAATAATGATTTGACCGTTTGTGGGTTCAACCTCTTTAAGTAAAAGACGTATAAAGGTTGATTTGCCTGAACCGGAAGATCCTACAACGAACACAAAATCTCCTTTGTTAATCTGTAAATTAAAGTCACGCAGACCTACAGCCCCATTTTCATAGACCTTAGTGACATTCTCCATTTTAATCATAGAGATAAACTTCCTTTCCTTATAAGAAAACAACTGATTAAAATTTAATACATATAGTTTTCTCTATAGTTAAGATATTTACTGACCATAAGCATAATCTTGAATATAATTGCATCATCAAAATTTCTAAGGTCAAGACCTGTCATTTTCTCAAGCTTGTCAAGTCTGTATACAAGAGTGTTTCTGTGAATATAGAGCTGACGTGAAGTTTCCGATACATTAAGGTTGTTTTCAAAGAACTTGTTTACTGTAGTAAGTGTTTCTTCATCAAACTGATCCATAGATATACCGTGGAGAACCTCATTTACAAACATCTTGCATAATGAACCGTCAAGCTGATATATAAGTCTGCCGATACCTAACTGTTCATAGTTTACTATATTTTTGTTTTCTTCAAATATTTTTCCTACTTCAAGGGCAAGCTTTGCCTCCTTGTAGGATAATGATACATTTTTAAGGTCATTTACAGCAGTACCTATGGAAACATAAATGCTTGTCATAGCTTCGGCTGTAAGTGTATCATAGATGCTTTTTGCAATAGATTCAATTTCATCCCTGCCGTCTTTATCCTTTAACTCTTTAACAAGGATAATACTCTTTTCATCAACAGCAGTAACAAAGTCCTTTTGTTTTGTTGGGAAAATACTTCTTACAATCTCAACTACATTAAGGTCCTTGTCAATTTCTGTTTCAATAAGATATACTATTCTTCTTACAGAGTTTTCAATGTGGAGCTTTTTAGCTCTTGAATAAATATCAACAAGGAGAAGATTATCAAGGAGTAAATTTTTGATAAAATTATCTCTGTCATATCTTTCTTTATATGCCACAAGAAGATTCTGAATCTGGAAAGCTGTCATTTTGCCTATACGGTATGTTTCTTCGTCATCACCTTTGATAATAACTATGTATTCAGCGGAACCGTTGTCAAATACCTTAAAATACTGGTATCCTTGAACAAGCTGATTTTCAGCAGGGCTTGCTATGAAAATATCCGCACTGTCAATAGTGGTATTTACCATTTCTTCTTCTGTTGTTGCTACAATTTTACCTTCTCTTTCAGCAACACTTAATTCACGTCTGGTAATATTTTTAAGACCGTCAATAGTGCTCTGTAAAATCTGATTTGAAATCATCCCCATATTCCTCCTTTGAATATATAAATATATGAAATCAGTAATTTCATAAGTTGAAATACCGGTTGCAATATACACCTTATTATATTTTATAACAAATTTACTAAAAAATAAAGAGAATTTGCAAAAAAAATTTTTATTTTTGTGAAATTTTAATCTCTTTTTAATATTTTGTAAAGAAATTTTAATATGACCACTGGTGCAATTACACCAAAATGTGATATAATCTAAATGTAGATTATAATAACATTTACATAGATAAAAACCGGAGGGATAAAAATGGCAGAGGTTAAGAAAAAAATCGAGGTGGTTATAGGCGGAAGAGCCTACAATCTTGCAGGTATGGAGAGTGAAGATTATATTGAAATGGTAGCGAAATACCTTGATAATAAACTTAATGAATTAAAGGCTAAGTCATCACCCAATATTGTGTATGATGAGGCGTTTCCTATTATTTTGGCACTTAATATTGCTGATGACTTATTTAAGGAAAAGGAAAATAAGGAAAATACAAGCACTGTAATTACAAAGGAAAATGAAAACAGTGTTGCGGCAGAGCTTTCAAAGAGATTAAATGAACAGGCAAAAGATTTAACAGAGGTTAGAAATCAGTACAGTATTAAGGTCAATGATTATGAGCTGCTTTTAAATCAGTTTGAGTCAAAAAGCGGAGAGGTTGACGGATTAAAGACTACTATTATAAACCGCGAAGATATGATTGAAAAACTTGAAAGAAAAGTAAGTATGCTTCAGGGGGATGTTGATGAGTTAACGGGAAAGGTTGAGGATAAATCTCAGTACATAACTGATTTGAATGCCAAAATCAACAGTAAAAATCAGGAGCTTAATACTTTAAGCAAAAAACTTAATGAAAAAAATGTTGCCCTTAACGAATTAAATCAAAAGGCTGCTGAAAGGAACATTAAGCTTAGTACAGTTAATAAGGAAAGAGATGACCTTGCCGTTAAACTTAAATCAGCCAACAATACAATCAAGAGTCTTGAAAGTACCATTGAAACCCTTACCAATGAGAAAAATTCTTTAACAAGGGATAAGGAAAATCTTATTAAGGACGTCGCTTCCGTTAAGGATCAGTTCGATACATTTAAGAGCAGTCTTGATGTGAATAATGAAAATCAATTAAAGGCTGCTTTTGCAAGGGTTAAGGCTGAAAATATTGAACTTATGAGAAAAATAGAAAGTCTTGAATCTAAATTAGCAAACAAATAATAGGTGATTTGTTATGAAAAAGCCGGAAATTTTAGCACCAACAGGTACAAAAGAAAGTGTCATAGCTGCCTTAAACGGCGGCTGTGACGCAATATATATAGGGGGCAAGTCCTTTAATGCCCGCCAATATGCTTCAAACCCCTCCGATAATGAGCTTAAAGATATTATTGATATCTGCCATTTAAGAGGGGTTAAGGTGTTTATTACACTTAATATTTTATATAAGGAAAATGAAATTAATGATGTTTTGGATTTTGTAAAAACTGTATATGATTTTGGAGCAGACGGTTTAATTATTCAGGATATTGGTATGTTTTCACTTGTTAGGGAATATTTTCCCCATATTATTAAAAGTGCGTCAACACAAATGTCGGTTCATAATAAAGAGGGTATAAAGCTCCTTTCAGAACTTGGCTATGGCAGAATTGTACTTGCAAGAGAGCTTAGCTTAAAAGAGGTTTGTGAAATTAATAAAATAAAGGGAAATACTGAAATTGAGGTTTTTGCCCATGGTGCTCTTTGTGTGTGCTACAGCGGACGCTGCTTAATGAGCAGTATTATAGGTCAGCGAAGCGGTAACAGAGGAAGATGTGCTCAGCCCTGCAGAATGGATTATACCCTTTTTAAAGGTAATGATGTCATAAAAAAGGGCTGTCTTATTTCACCAAAGGATATTTCTACCGTTGAAATTATGGATAAAATTGCAGAAAGCGGTGCAGACAGCTTAAAAATAGAGGGCAGGATGAAAAGCCCCGAGTATGTGTATGAGGTAGTGTCCCGGTATAGAAAATATATTGATAAGGCTTTTGAAAACAGGTTTGACATAGAGGATAAGGATATTAAAGAGCTTACTCAGATTTTTAACAGAGGAGGTTCATCATCAAATGGTTATTACAACTGTTATTCAGGTCAGTCAATGATTAGTCAGTCTCCTAAAAGCAGCGGTATTGAAATTGGTAAGGTTATCGATTATAATTTTAAGAAAAAAGTATGCAAAATAAAGTTGTTTGAACCTGTTATTGCAGGTGATGGTATTGAAATATGGGCTAAAAATCATATTGGCACAGGAATTAATAAAAATGCCGAGGCAGGAGCTGTAATTACTGTCAGCATTGAGGGGAAAATTAATAAGGGCGACAGAGTTTTTAAGTCTTATGATAAAGTTTTAAATGATAAGCTTAAAAAGACATATCAAAAAATAACAAAAAAAGTAATTGTATGTGTTAAAGCTAAAGTTGATATAGACGAAAGCTATATTGAATTTACGGATTATGGTTTAAAAATTAAGGGACAATGTGCCGAGGCTGCTCAAAATCAGCCAATGACTGAGGAAAGTATTGTTTCAAGGCTTTCAAAAACAGGTGACACACCTTTTGAATTTAAAATCAAGGAGTGTATTACAGGCGACAATATTTATATGCCCGTTTCGGCACTTAATGAATTAAGACGTAATGCTTGTGATGAGCTTGAAAAGCACATTATTAAGAGATATGAAAGAAAAAGTGAAAGAGCTGTGTATAAAAGTGACAGCTTTAATAAGGCGGACAAGCCTACCGTTACTGCAAGGGTAAAAACTTTTGACCAGCTTAATGCCTGTGTTGATGCAGGAGTAAAGAGAGTATACTGTGAGCTTACATTGGATACTGTTAAGGCTTATGAAATTTGCAAAGCTAAGGGCATTGAAATGTATATTGCTCTGCCGTACATTGCAAGAAACGGTTATCAGGAGCTAATTGATAAATATAACAGATGTGATGGATATTTAATGAGAAGCTACAGTAAAATAAGTACTGATAAGCCTATTATAGCAGACTACAGTCTTAATATAATAAACAGAGCAGCAATTAAAGCAATAAGAAATATTTTTAATTGCAGTATCGTTACGATTTCTCCCGAGCTTAATACAAAGGAGCTTACACAAATTGCTGATAATAACTGTGAAGTTTTTGCATATGGCAGACTTCCTTTAATGACTACCCATCAATGTCCCGTAGGACTTTATGAAGGAGAAAAAGGAAGTGGAAAATACTGCAAATTGAAAAATAAAGAGGCAGATTACAGACTTATGGACAGAACTAAAAGGGAATTTCCCGTAATAAGGGATTGTAATGAATGTGTTGCTTTTATATTAAATTCTGCCCCTGTATATGTTATTAATAAGATTGATGAAATTATTAAAATCGGTGCAGGCTTTATGCGTATGGAATTTACTATTGAAAACTATGATGAAACATTTGTTGTTGCTAAGGAATATATTAACGTTATGGAAAAAGGAAATAAACCGTCAGATATTAAGAATATAATTGGGGAAACAACGGGCGGTCATTTCAACAGAGGAGTGCTTTAAATGATAGATTTGTATATTATTATTTCAAAATACCTGTTTATACTTTACATTGCAGTATTTATATTTTGCGGATTTATGATTAATCTTAAAAGACAGGAAATGGCAGGCTTTAATATTGCAGCAGGTCTTAGCAATCAAAGGCTTTGTATAATACTTTTTCATATTACTGCAAGTGTGATTTTAATTTCAGCATCTGTTGAGTATGAAATGCAGCCTGTAATAATTTATTGTGTTGTTGGCTTCCTTCTTATTATAGGAGGTAATATTCTTACTGCAAAGCTTTATCCTGAGGGCAGTCATTTACTTTATAACTGTGTGTTTTTCCTTATGGATATAGGTCTTATGATGCTTTACAGACTTAATACGGAGCTTGCAAATAAGCAGCTGATATGGAATACAATAGGTATAGTTATGATGCTTGCTATGCCAAAAATTCTTGTTATAATGCCTAAACTTAATAAATTTAAGAATTTGTATATCATTGCTGCCTTTGTGCTGTTGATTGCAACCATTGTGTTTGGTTCCGAGGAGTATGGTTCTAAAAATTGGCTTATTATCGGACCGATAGGTTTTCAGCCTTCTGAGCTTATTAAGGTGCTTTTTGTGCTTTATCTTGCATCGGCCTTTGCTGACAGACCTAAGTTTAAGGAACTTATACTGCCGACTGTTTTAAGCGGTGCAGTTGTGCTTATACTTGTTGGCGGTCAGAATGATTTAGGCTCTGCTCTCATTTTTTATATGACATTTTTGGTTGTACTTTTTATTGCTACATCAAATTATTTTTATTTTTTAGGCGGTCTTGCCTTTATAAGCGTTGCATCAAGTGTGGCATACAAACTGTTCAGCCATATCAGAGTAAGAGTTGAGGCTTGGCAAAATCCATGGCTTGATGTTTATAATACGGGTTATCAGATAGCACGGTCCTTATTTGCAATTTGTACATGGGGAATTACGGGTATAGGCTTTACCAGAGGATATGCTACATCTATTCCTGTTGTTGAAAGAGATTTTATATTTGCGGCAATATGCGAGGAATTTGGTGTTATATTTGCAGTAGGTCTTATACTTATATTTATGCTTATACTTCTTGAGGGTGCAAGAGGTGCCATTGAAAATAATAACAGATTTTTAAGCCTTGTTTGTGCAGGCTTTACTGCTTTAATTGCTTTTCAGTCATTCCTTATTATAGGCGGTGTAATTAAGTTTATTCCTCTTACGGGTGTTACTCTTCCTTTTGTAAGCTACGGCGGTACATCTATTGTAATCAGTTACATAGTTATTGCTATTATGCAGTGGATAATAATGCGTAATGCTGAATATTCTGCCGATAAATCCGCTGAGGATATACACGAAAGAGTAAAACAGCCCCAGACAAGGAAAAAGACAAAAGCAGCCGATACAGTAAAAAAGGCAAGCAATACCTCTGCAAAAACTACTGTTGAAAGACCTGCAAGAAGAAAAACCGCATCAAGGAAAACTCCGCCCGATGTTGGCGGCAGACCTGAAAGCTACAACAGAAAAAGGAGGGATAATTAATGCGCAGTGCTATAAAAAAAATATTTTGGCTTTATGCCTTAATTTTCCTTTTACTTATAGGATACTTATTAAAGCTGTGCCTTTATGATTCTCACAGCTTTGTTGCAAATCCTTCAAACCCAAGACTTTCACAATCCTATGAGGGCATTAAAAGAGGAACTATTTATGATGCAAATGGAGATGTAATTGCGGAGGATGTTGAAAATGATGAAGGGGAATTTGAAAGAGTTTATAAAAATGCCAAGTATTATGCCCATGTTGTAGGTTATACGGTAAAGGGTAAGGCAGGCGTTGAGGCAAAGTATAATTTCAGACTTGAAACAATAAGCAATGAATTTATGCAAAGAGTCGCCAATCTGTTTTTTGATAAGCCGATAGAGGGCAACAGTCTTGTTCTTACTATTGACAACAAACTTCAGGAAATTGCAGGAGAGGAACTTGGAAATCAAAAAGGTGCCATTGTTGCCATGGAGCCTTCAACAGGTAAAATACTTGCAATGGTTTCAAATTCCACATTTGACAGCAATACTGTAGCGGAAAATTGGGAGAGCCTTAACAGTGATGAGGAAAATTCGCCCCTTTTAAACAGAGCTACACAGGGTTTGTATCCCCCCGGCTCTACGTTTAAGATTGTGACAGCGGCGGCAGCACTTCAGGCTGACAAGACACTTAGTGATTTTGAAATTGATTGTGAAGGAGAGGAAAAGTTTGGTCACAGCATAATTCACTGCTATGACGGCAAGGCACACGGTAATGTAAAAATGGATTCAGCCTTTGCAAAGAGCTGTAATGTTTATTTTTCGGAATTAGGTGTTAAAATCGGAGCAGGCAAGCTTATTGATATGGCGAATGCTTTTGGATTTAATAAGGATATTGGACTTGCTCTTGAATACAGCCGCTCCACATTTCCTATGACAGAAAACGCAGAGGAAATGGAAATTGTGGAAACAGCCTTTGGACAGGGCAGAACTCTTGTTACACCGTTATTTATGGCTATGATTACATCAGCTGTAGCAAATAACGGCATTATGATGCAGCCCTATGTTGTGGATCACAGCTTAACTCCCAACGGAGGAATAAGAAACAGAACAATACCCGTTAAGCTTAATCAGGCAATATCTCCCGAGCTTGCTGATGAAATAAAAGCGCTTATGTGCGGTGTTGTTGAAAGCGGTACTGCCACAAATGCGGCATTCAGTGTCAGCGGAACTGTTACAAACCCCGATAAAAATGAATCGGGTTCTTCAGTTGCTAAGGGAGCTTATTCGGGTGAAATAAAGGTTGCGGGAAAAACAGGTACGGCGGAAAACTCACAGGGGGATGACCACGCATGGTTTGTTGCCTTTGCTCCTGCTGATGAGCCTAAAATTGCCGTTGCCGTTCTTCTTGAAAATGCAGGAAAGGGAAGTAATGCCATACCTGCTGCCAGAAATATTATGAAAGAATATATTGAAAACTTAGAGTAAGCAAATTAATTTTTTTAAGTTAAAGCTTTTTAAACAGTAATTAAAAACCTGACAAAGTTAAAAATTTAAGTTAAATATTTTTATGTGAAATTTTACAAAAAAACTACTTGAAAATTAAAATAATTGTGGTATTATGTTTAAGGTTGAAATTTAGATTTTATTATTTAAGGGGATTTTAAGAGATGTCTGTTTTGGTAAGTACAAGTATGTACAGCAGTAAAAATTTTAAAAATATACTGCATTTTATTGAAAAGTATAAGGGTAAAGTTGGTGCTGAAATTTTTCCAAGATTTGATGAGCCTGAATTTGAGGGAGTGCTCAGGGAATGTTTGCCTGTTTTAAAGCATGTGCCCATAAGTATTCACGAGCCTTATTTTGAGGTGGAGCATACAGCGGATTTTGATAGTAAGGAATACAGGGTTACTATGCACAGACTTAGTTCAATGATTAAGTATGGTTCAATTATGGGATGTGAATATATAGTTTATCATCACAATAACCGTGAAGTGCCTGATGATAAAAAGGAAGAACTTTTAAAAGTTTCTCAGGATAATCTTCATGAGGTTAGTCAGCTTTTATTGCCATATGGCATTAAGGCTGCCATTGAAAATGCAGGTACTGTTGCTAATAATACAATGCTTCTTAATGAGAAGGAATTTATTGCTGTTTGTAAGGAAAGCGTTTGTAATGTAGTTATTGATTTAGGTCATATTAATGCTAATGGTTGGAATTTGAGAAATGTAATGTCTGCACTAAAGAGTAAAATTATTGCTTATCATATTCATAATAACTATGGCAGTACTGATGAGCATAACAGGATTTTTGACGGTACTCTTGACTTTAATGAATTTTTGAATTATTATTTGGAACTGACACCTAAGGCAAACCTTGTTTTGGAATACAGGGAGGAGCTTGCTGATAAAGAGGATGAAATATGTAAGGATATAGATTATCTTTTTGAGGTATTGCAAAATGTAAATAAGGCTTTGGCTTAATAACAGAAGGTTTTGGGAGCTTTGCTTATGCAGAGCTTCTTTTTTTATATATAAAAAAAGAAGAAGTACATATATACTTCTTCTTGATACGGAGTAGGAGAGATTTGAACTCTCGCGCCGCGCAAACGACCTACTCCCTTAGCAGGGGAGCCCCTTCAGCCACTTGGGTACTACTCCATTGTCTGATATGCGTTGCCACTCACAACGCTTAATTAGTATATCATAGAAAATATGCTATGTCAAGACTTTTTTTATAAAATAAGGAAGAATATTAAACCTGATATAATGCTTATAAGCCATCCTGCTATAATATCAATAGGATAGTGAACTCCTGTCATTACTCTTGATAAGCCTGTAAAGAAAGCAAAAATTACAAAAAAAGGCACAAGTACAGGCAAAATCAGCAGATAGCTTAATGAAATAATCATTGAGCTGCAGGCGTGATTGCTTGGAAAAGAGCCGCTTGCTTCATGGGCTACAAGTTGTGTGACATTTTCCTTTAAAAATGGTCTTGGTTTATTTAACAGCTTTCTTAATGTGGTATTAAATATAAGGGTGAAGAAGGGAACAGCTATTAATTTAACTATTCCCATATCACCTTTAATTAACAAAGCTATTATACCCAAAATATATATAATTATAAATGCAGGCTTAGAAAAATTTGAAATAAATATTGCAAGTTTCTTTGCCCATTTATTATTTATCGTAAAAAAATATATTTTGTTAAAAAGCCTATTGTTCATTCCATACTCCGTCAAATACAAAGGTAGCAGGGCCTGTCATATAAACATGGTTATCCTTCTCGTTCCACTCAATAGTGAGCGTGCCGCCCAAAAGCTTAACATCAACAGGAACTCTTGGGCATTTGCCCTGTAAGTTTGCTGCAACAACTGTTGCACAGGTACCTGTGCCGCAAGCCCATGTTTCCCCTGTACCTCTTTCCCATACTCTCATATTAAGGTGAGTTTCATCGACAAATTCAACAAACTCAACATTTGTCTTTCTTGGAAAAGCAGGGTTAGTTTCAAGACTTGGACCATAATAATCCACACCAAAATCTTTAACAGGTGTGTCAATAAATGTAACAGCGTGAGGGTTACCCATTGATACACAGGTAAATTCAAAGTCCTTGCCCTGAGAATTAAGCTTTAAGTCCATAACAGCTTTAATGCCTTCAACTTTTGAATCAGCTGCTTTAGCATTAACAGGTACATTGCCCGGTTCTAAAATAGGCTCACCCATATCTACGGTAAGCATTTCAGCCTCGCCGTGTTCATTTAAGTGTACTTCAATTACCTTTATGCCTGCAAGGGTTTCAAGTCTTATAGGGTTTTTCTTTACAATGCCTCTGTCATATACATAACGTCCTACACATCTTGATGCGTTGCCGCACATTTCAGCCTCGGAACCGTCAGGATTAAACATTCTCATTCTACAGTCATTTTCAGGATTTTCGGGAGGACAAATAAGTACAAGACCATCAGAACCTATACCAAAGTGTCTGTCACTTATTGCCTGTGAAACCTTTGCAGGGTCAGCTACTCTTTCTTCAAAGCAGTTTACGTATACATAGTCATTGCCGCAGCCGTGCATTTTTGTAAATTTCATAATATCACTCTCCTATGTGTTTTTTCTTTTTATATAAGATAACATAAAATATTATTGATTGCAAGGATATGTTTTTTTTATTTAAGATTTATATTTGCATAGCCGTCGGGTACTTTACCGTTAAACACAGTGTTTACAAGCATAAGCTTTCTTTTTACACATAGATTTTTGCCAAATACGGGGTTTACAACAGTTACGTTACATTCTATATTAAGCCAAACCTGATATGACACCTGATTTACTCCTGCTGATGTAAGTGAACATTCATAGTCAGCCTTGGCATCTCCCATTGAGGATATATGTACAGGAACATTAAAGCCCAGTCTTGAAAGTATGGGAAGTCCGCTGAATGCTCCTATTGGTACATTTATTTGGTGGTATGAAAGCTCGTTCATATTTTCTGAAAGCCGTGCCGTTATTTTGTTTGTAATATTATTTATCAAAATGGAATTGAGATTAATATGGCTTGTATCTGTATTTGTAATTTCTTCCGTAAAATCTTTTGTTGTTATGTTAAGTTCCTCTATAACACTGTCAGCAGCAGAGTTAATTTCATTATTTATCTTTGTTATGGCATATCTGTTGCATATATCTGTGATTATAGGCAGTACAAAGTGATTAAAGCATATTGAAACAAGTATAAAACACAAAATCACAATTATTATCAAAAAAGTCAATTTTTTCTTAATAAAATCACCTTCTATGTTAAAGTTAATAATAAATTATGAAAATTTTTCTTTATATATTGATTATAATTTGGTATAATCATTATATGAAAGAAGTCATATAAATATATTTATAAATAAAATTATGAGTATTTTATGAGTTTTTAAGGAGGAAAAAATATGAATCCACCTGATAATAAGGGAGAAGATTTAGGCGGTACCAAAATATTAACCGATATTCCAAATTATAAAAAGAATATTGAAAAAGAAAAGAAAAGAATTAATTCAAATGATGAAATGGCAAGTGACAGAGAAAGTATAAGGTCTGATGGTACAGAAAAAAAACACAGACCTGAAAGAAATATGATGAATAAAAAGTCATCCGGTTCAGGTCATAGCCATAATAACAGCTTGGGAAATGGCAAAAGAAAGAAAAAGAGGGAAAGGTCAAAGCCTTTCTCCATATTTTTAACCGCACTTATGATGCTTGCAATTATGCTTGGCTTTGCAGTGTGCGGCGGTCTTGTAGGTGCTTATGTAGGCATAATAAACAGTATACCTGAGCTTGGCGTTGTGAATATTAAGCCGGGTACATATAATTCTATTATATATGATGATAAGGGTGCTGAGGTAAGTAAGCTGCATGGAGGAGAAAACAGAGAATATGTTACTCTTGACCAAATTCCGGAATATATGCAGCAGGCAGTAATTGCCATTGAGGACGAAAGATTTTATGATCATAATGGTGTGGATATTCAGGGCTTTGCCAGAGCCGTATATTCAACTGTGACACGCAGTCAGACGCAGGGTGGTTCTACAATTACCCAGCAGCTTATTAAAAACAATGTAACAAAGGTTACACGCAACACACCTAAGACTAAGATTAAGGAGCAATATCTTGCTCTTATGTATGAGAAAAAGCTTAAAGAGGCCTATGGCTCTAAAGAGGAGGCAAAAAATTATATTCTTGAGCTTTATCTCAATACAATAGCTTTGGGTCATGGCTACAGTGGTGTAAAGACGGCGGCAGAGGGGTATTTTGGCAAAGAGCCAAGTGAGCTTACTTTGGCAGAGTGTGCCTGCCTTGCGGGTATTACAAATAACCCAAGTATTTATTCGCCAAGGACACAGCCTGAAAATAACAGAAGACGACAGACCATTATTCTTAATTATATGCTTACTCAGGGCAGAATTACTCAAGAGGAATATGATCAGGCAATTAATGAGGATGTTTATGCAAATATAAGGGAAACAGATTCTATAAATGAAAGTCTTAATCAAAGCGATACTGTTATTCACAGCTATTATGAGGATGCCCTTGTAGAGCAGATTTCAAAGGATCTTCAGAATAAGTACAACTGGTCGGTTGAAGAGGCAAACAATGTAATTTATAACGGTGGTTTACAGATATATTCAAATCTTGACCAAAGTATACAGAACATTGTGGATGCAGAATATAATGACGATAACAACTTTCCTAATGTATATTATTGTATAGATGTTGATTACAGAGTATCTGTTGAGAACAAGACAACAAGTGAGCAAACTCATTCTCAGTATAATACCTTTGCACGTTCAAGAGCCGGTGCAGAGGCATGGGTTGCTGACAAGAAGGCAGAGATTGAAGCAGGTCTTGGAGAAAATGAAGAAATTGCTGCGGAATCTGTATATTACAACAAACAGCCCCAGTCAGCTATGGTTATTATTGATTACCATACAGGTGAGGTTAAGGCTATTGCAGGCGGAAGAGGTGAAAAGACTGTAAACAGAGGCTTTAACAGAGCAACTGATTCGGCAAGACAGCCGGGTTCCGTATTTAAGGTTCTTGCGGCTTATGCTCCCGCAGTTGATTTAGGCAAGGTAACAAATGCCACAACTATTGTGGATGAGCCTTATGAAACTGCCGATGGCTATTCTCCGCAAAACTGGTGGGGTAAAAGCTACAGAGGTGCGGTTAATGCAAGAACGGGTATTAAAAACTCTATGAATATTGTAGCAGTTAAGATTATGGTTGAAACAGGTATTGACCTTTGCTATAATTATTTGCTTAATTTTGGTTTTACCACTCTTGAAAATGATAATCATGCGGCTACTGCACTGGGCGGTCTTACAAATGGTGTTACACAGCTTGAGGTTGCTGCGGCCTATGGTACCATAGCAAATCAGGGTCAGTATATAAAGCCTTGTTTCTACAACAAGGTATTGGATCATGACGGTAATGTTCTTCTTGAAAATACTAAGGAAACAAAGCAGGTATTAAAGTCTTCAACAGGCTATATTCTTACCGAAATGATGACAGATACCATTAAGTCCGGTACGGGTACCAAGGCAAGTCTTGGTGAAATGCCTGTGGCAGGTAAGACAGGTACAACCACAGATTCAAAGGACTTAACATTTGTGGGATATACTCCATATTATGTTTGCAGTATTTGGCTTGGATATGACAGATATGACAGCAATGTCAAAAATATGAATAATGTTAATCAGTCACAGCACCTTGTAATTTGGCGTGATGTAATGTCAAAGATACATGAAAATCTTGAGGTTAAAGACTTTGAAATGCCTGATACTGTTATAGAGGCAAAGGTTTGTAAGATTTCAGGTAAACTTGCCGGTTCAGGTTGTCCGTCTGTTACAGACTATTTTGATAAAGAATCATTGGGTAGTGAATATTGCTCAAGCCATAAGGGCTTTTCAGGTACCGTATTCTCAAGCGGAAGTTCCTATGGTTACAGCAGCGGTTACAGAAGCAATTCGGGAAGCAACTCAGGAACAAGTACCGATGAAAGCAGTACAACAAACAATGCAGAAGAAACAGGGGGAGATAATAGTGTAAATTCAGAAGACACTAATAATTCTTCAACTGATACGGGAACAGGAAGTACCGGTGAAACACCTGCGGCAGAAGCACCTGCGGCAGAAACGCCTGCAGCGGAAACTCCTGCAGCGGAAGCACCTGCGGCAGAGGCTCCGGCAGCGGAACAATAAATAAATTTTAAGCGGCAAAGTACAGTTTAGTGCAATGCCGCTTTTTTGATTAATTGTAATTTAGTTGAAAAAAATGAAATAAAAAACTGTTTACATAAGATACATATTGTGATATTATTAACATAGTTTGCTAAAGTTTTATCAAACGTTGGGGATTTAAGAAAATGTTCTGTTTTTTTCAAAAATATATGTGGATTTTTAATAAGATTTAGGCTATAATGATATAGTAGCGGTTAATACAAAACTGCTTATCTGTTGAGTTGGGAATATATACTGATTTCAGGTGATTATATGAACAGGGAAAGCACAAAGGCACTTGCTTTATTTACTCAAATAGCTGTTTCAATGCTTGTGCCCATATTTCTTTGCTTTTTTGTAGGTTATGCTATTGACAGAGTATTTAACATAAACGGTATTTTTCTTATTATATTTACAATAATAGGTGTAATGGCAGGTTTTAGAAGTGTATATGTTCTTGTAAAGGATTTTTATAAGGACAAGGATACCTATATAGATATGAATAAAATTAAGGCTGATTTGCAAAAGGAAGCGCAAGAGGATAAGGTGAATAAGAATGACAAATGATGTTATAAAAACAAGGAACGGTCTTGTAATTACTACGATATTATTGGGAATAGTATGTATAGTGGCGGGAATGTTTTTTGTTGAAGGCTTTTTGCCATGGATATTGGGAGTTGCAATAGGCGTGATTATGTGTGTATTCAGAGTGTTTTCAATGACTAAGAGTATTGAAAAAGCTGTTGATATGTCGCCTGAGGATGCTAAGAATTATGCAAAGTCACAGTATATGCTAAGATATATTATTACTTTTGCCGTAGCGGTTGTTGCCTGTTATATGGGTTTTGCTAACCCTGTTGGTGTGATTGTAGGGCTTGTATTATTACAGCCTGCAGTATATATTTATAATTTTATAGACAAAATAGCCAATAAGAATTAGGTGTTTGTCTGTAATTAATTAAGAAAGGAGGAAATGCTGCTTTGGGACTTCATTTATTAGAGGTTAAAAGTATATTGGGGCATCTGATTGGTTGGAATACTACTCCTACCGATGGACTTGATGTCAATGCCAGAATAATTGAAAAGCTTAACATAGGCGGTACAGAGGTATGGATAACGGAAACTGTTGTAAATACCTGGATTTTTATGGCAGTGCTTATACTTATAGCCGCTATACTCAGAGTTAAAATGAAGAATTACAAGTACAAGCCAAGCGGTTTACAGAATGTTGTGGAAATGGCAATTGAATATATGGGTTCATTTGTTAAGGGTTCTATGACAGAAAAGTATGCTTACTTCGGCAACTGGTTTTTCGGTATTTTTGTACTTATATTAGTCAGCAATTTAAGCGGTTTGTTGGGCTTCAGAGCACCTACAGCGGATTTGTGCACAACTTTAGCCATTACACTGACTACATTCTTCTTAATCCACTTTATGGGTATCAAAACAGCTAAAGGGGGTTACTTTAAGGCATATCTTGAGCCGTTGCCTTTGTTGCTGCCAATTAATATTATTAGTGAATTAGCTACGCCTATTTCATTAAGTTTCCGTTTGTTCGGTAATATTCTTGGCGGTATGATAATTATGTCAATGGTTTATATGGCTTTGGGTGCTTTACCGGGTGTTTTGAAAATTTTCAATATTGGCGTACCGGCAGTATTACACGTTTACTTCGACGTATTCGCCGGCTGTATTCAGACAGTAATATTTGTTATGCTGTCAATGACATTTATTAAGGATAAAATTCCTGATTAATTTATCAAAAAATTTATTTATTTTCAAGGAGGATTTAAAAAATGGATGATCCAAGAGCTTTTGTATTAGGATGTTCTGCAATAGGTGCAGGTTTAGCAATGATAGCAGGTATCGGACCCGGTGTTGGTCAGGGTTTCGCAGCAGGTAAGGGTGCTGAGGCAGTAGGTCGTCAGCCTGAGGCAAGAGGTACAGTTACTTCTACAATGCTTTTAGGTTGTGCCGTAGCCGAGTCTACAGGTATCTATGGTCTTGTTGTTGCTATGATTTTATTATTTGCAAATCCATTGGTTGGTAAGATCGTTGAGGGTTAATTTTTGCATTTAAAAAATTTGCCTGAAAGGAGGTCACAAGGTGGATGGCTATGTTATAATGCTGGACCAGCAAACCTTAATTCAGGTTGCTATCCAGATAATTAATACTTGTATATTATGCTTTGCATTGTCAAAGCTTCTCTATAAGCCTGTCACTAATTTCCTTAACGCCAGAAAGGAAAGGATTGCCGATCAGATTGATTCTGCTGAGGCTAAGCTTTCTGAGGCAGAGGCTTTAAAGGCTGAGTATGAGAGTAAATTAAAGAATATTGAAGCTGAAAAGAACACAATTCTTGAAGAAGCAAGATTACAGGCTAACAAGAATGGTCAGCAGATTATAGCTGAGGCAAAAACCGAGGCTGAAAATATTCATTCAAGAGCTATGACTGATATTAAGAGAGAAGAAGAAAAGGCTAAAGACGAAATCAAGAAGCAGATTATTGAGGTTTCCTCAATGGTATCAGGCAAGTTTATTGCCGCTAAGATGACAGAGGAGGAACAGAATAAGCTTGTTGATGAAACTATATCTGATTTGGAGGGTGTTGAATGGCAGGGATAATCTCCGGAAGATATGCAGAGGCTCTCTTTCAGTTAGCTGTGGAACAGAACTGTGTTGATAAATACAGTGATGAAGTAAAATTAGTTTATGATACTCTCACCGGTGACAGTGAAATTTTAAGGGTGCTTAATCACCCACAGATTGGCTCAGACAAAAAGCTTAATATTTTAAATACTGCCTTTAAAGACAGTGTTGATACTGATATTTTAGCTTTTCTCTCAATTGTTTTCAAAAAGAACAGAGAAAATGAGCTAACAGATATTTTAAATACATTTCTCAATAAGGTGCTTGATTATAAGGGCATTGTTACTGCTGTTGTTGAAAGTGCAGCGCCTCTTAAAGAAAGCAAGCTTAATGAGATTAAGGAAAAATTATCCAGTAAATTGAATAAGCAGGTTGAAATTGAAGCAAAAGTTGTGCCTGAGCTTATCGGCGGCTTAAAGATAGCTGTGTGCGGTCATATTATTGACAACACGGTAAAGAGCCGGCTTGAGGATATGAAAAAGACATTGCTTGATTTAAGACTTGCGTAGTAAAGGAGTGTAACCTAATAATGAATATCAGACCTGAAGAAATCAGTTCCGTTATTAAGGAACAAATTAAGGGCTATCAAACAAAGCTTGATGTGTCTGAGGTAGGTACGGTTATACAGGTAGGTGACGGTATTGCCAGAGTTTACGGACTTGATAATGCCATGAGCGGTGAGCTTTTGGAATTTGAAAACGGCGTAATGGGTATGGCTCAGAACCTTGAGGAGGACAATGTTGGTGTCGTTATCCTCGGTTCGGATATGGGCATTAAGGAAGGCTCAACTGTTAAATTAACAGGCAAGGTTGCTTCCGTACCGGTAGGCGATGCCATGATAGGCAGAGTTGTAGACGCTTTAGGTAATCCTATTGATGAAAAAGGACCTATTGTGACTGACAAGTCAAGACCTATTGAAAGAGTTGCTCCCGGTGTAATTACAAGAAAGGGCGTTGACGTACCTTTACAGACAGGTATTAAGGCTATTGACGCCATGGTACCTATCGGTCGTGGACAAAGAGAACTTGTTATCGGTGACCGTCAGACAGGTAAGACTGCTATCTGTGTTGATACTATTATCAATCAGAAGGGCAAGAACTGCCTTTGTATATATGTAGCTATCGGACAGAAAGCTTCAACTGTTGCAAGAATTGTTAAATCTCTTGAAGATGCAGGTGCTATGGATTATACAACCGTTGTATCAGCAACTGCTTCAGAATCAGCAACATTACAGTATATTGCACCTTATGCAGGTGTAGCTATAGGCGAGGAATGGATGGAAAACGGTAAGGACGTACTTATTGTTTATGACGATTTATCAAAGCACGCTGTTGCTTACAGAGCAATGTCTTTACTTCTTAAAAGACCACCGGGACGTGAAGCTTATCCGGGTGATGTTTTTTACCTTCATTCAAGACTTCTTGAGCGTTCTGCAAGAGTTACCGAGGAATTTGGCGGTGGTTCAATTACTGCTCTTCCAATTATTGAAACTCAGGCAGGTGACGTATCAGCGTACATTCCGACTAACGTAATTTCCATTACAGACGGTCAGATTTATTTAGAGAGTGAGCTTTTCAATTCAGGTGTACGTCCTGCAATTAACGCAGGTCTTTCAGTATCAAGAGTTGGTGGTTCTGCTCAGATTAAGGCTATGAAAAAGATTGCAGGTCCTATCAGAACTGAGCTTGCACAGTACAGAGAGCTTGAAAGCTTTTCACAGTTTGGTTCTGATCTTGATAAGGATACTCTTGAAAGACTTAATCATGGTAAGGTTATCGTTGAAATTCTTAAACAGCCACAGTATAAGACACTTTCTGTTGAGAAAGAGGTTATTATACTCTATGCTGTAACCAAGAAGTATCTTGATGATATTGCCGTTGACAGAATTCTTGAGTTTGAAACACAGTTCTTTGAATATATTGAAAAATATCATAACGGTATTCTTACTTCCATTGCTGAAACTAAGGTACTTAGTGATGAGGCAGAGAAGGAGCTTATTACTGCTATTGAAAACTTTAAGAAGGAATTTAAGTAATAGAGAGGTGATATTATGGCATCAATGCGTGATATAAAGCGCAGAATAAGAAGTGTCAATAGCACCCAGCAGATTACAAAGGCAATGAATCTTGTTGCCAGCTCGAAGCTTAACAGAGCAAAGAGCAGATTTAATGATACAAAGCCTTACTTTGAGGCTACTAAGCGAGTTATAGCAAATGTAGTCAAAGGCAGCAAGGGCGTATCAAGTGTATTTATGCAGGAGAGAAATGAATCGGGCAAAACACTTGTTATAGTTGTATCAGGCGACAAGGGTCTTTGTGGCGGCTATAATTCCAATGTATGTAAGCACGCTCTTGAAATAATAAAGGACAAGAAGGATGCCGCTGTAATTACGGTAGGCAACAAGGCAAGGGAATTTTTCAGACATAAGAATATTGAAATTGCCGAGTCCTTCAGAGATGTTTCTGAAAATCCAAGCTATGTTGATGCTTATATACTTGGCGCTAAGGCGATTGATATGTATGAAAAGGGACAGGTAGATGAGGTTTACTTTGTTTATACTGAGTTTATCACTACTCTTACAAGTGAGCCTAAGGCTATTAAGCTTCTTCCTCTTGACCCTAAGGATTTTGAAAATGATGATGTACCTCACAGCTCTACATTAACTATTTATGAGCCTGATGAGGAGGCTGTTTTAAATTATGTTATTCCAAAGTATGTTAATACTGTTATTTTCGGCGGTATGGTTGAGTCTGCTGTATGTGAGCTTAGCTCCAGAATGACAGCTATGGATTCTGCTACTGAAAATGCCACTGAAATGATTGAGCATCTTAACCTTGTTTATAACAGAGTAAGACAGGGTGCAATCACTCAGGAAATCACCGAAATTGTCAGCGGTAGTAATGCTTTGGAGTAGGAGGAGTGAAATAATGGCACAAAATAATGTCGGCAAGATAATTCAGATTATCGGTGCCGTTTTGGATATTAAATTCTCCAGTGATAATTTACCGGCTCTTAACAACGCTATTGAGATTAATAACAATGGTAAAAAAATTGTTGCAGAGGTTGCACAGCACCTTGGTGATGATGTTGTTAAGTGTATTGCAATGAGCTCTACCGATGGCTTAAAGAGAGGTATGGATGCTGTTGATACGGGAGCACCAATAAGTGTTCCTGTCGGTAAGGAAACACTTGGCAGAATGTTTAATGTAACAGGTGATCCTATTGATGGTAAGGAAGCTCCCGTTACTGAAGAAAAGTGGTCAATCCACAGAAATGCACCAAGCTTTGCAGAACAGAATAACTCAGCAGAAATACTTGAAACAGGTATTAAGGCTATTGACCTTCTTTGCCCATATTCAAAGGGTGGTAAGATTGGTCTTTTCGGCGGTGCCGGTGTTGGTAAGACAGTTCTTATTATGGAGCTTATTACAAATATTGCAACTGAGCATCAGGGCTATTCCGTATTCAGCGGCGTTGGTGAGAGAACAAGAGAGGGTAATGACCTCTACTATGAGATGCAGGAATCAGGCGTATTAAAGCAGACTGCTTTGGTATTTGGTCAGATGAACGAGCCTCCGGGAGCAAGAATGAGAATTGCTCTTACAGGTCTTACTATGGCGGAATATTTTAGAGATAAGGCTAAGCAGGACGTGCTTTTATTCATTGATAATATATTCAGATTTGTTCAGGCAGGTTCAGAGGTTTCAGCCCTTCTTGGTCGTATGCCTTCAGCCGTAGGTTATCAGCCAACCCTTGCAACAGAGCTTGGTGCATTACAGGAGAGAATTACATCAACTAAAAATGGTTCTATCACATCTGTTCAGGCTGTTTACGTTCCTGCCGATGACTTGACTGACCCTGCTCCTGCAACAACATTTGCACACCTTGATGCAACAACCGTACTTTCAAGAAGTATTGTTGAGCTTGGTATTTACCCTGCTATTGACCCTCTTGAGTCTACTTCAAGAATTCTTGACCCACAGGTTGTAGGTGAGGAGCATTATGACGTTGCAAGACGTGTTCAGGCTATATTACAGAAGTATAAGGAATTACAGGATATTATTGCTATCCTTGGTATGGATGAATTATCAGAGGATGATAAGCTTGTTGTAAACAGAGCGAGAAAGGTACAGAGATTTTTATCTCAGCCATTCCACGTTGCTGAAAACTTTACAGGTTATCCCGGTCAGTATGTTCCTGTTGCTGATACTATCAGAGGATTTAAGGAAATCCTTGACGGTAAGCATGACGATATTCCTGAGGGTTACTTCCTTAACTGCGGTAAGATTGAGGACGCTGTTGAAAAGTATCGTAATGCCAATAAATAATAAGGGGTGATATTATGGCAAATAAATTATCCCTTAAAATTATAACACCTTCAAGAAATATGTTTGAGGGTGAAGTCGATATGGTAATTATGAGGACTATGAGCGGTGACGTGGGTATCCTCCACGGTCATCAGCCAATGGTTACTATTCTTGACTATGGTGTGCTCGTTATTAAAATTGATGGTGAGGAAAGACTTGCTGCTGTACTTGGTGGTTTTGCCGAAATTAATGGGGATGGTATGTCAATACTTACTGATGCCGCAGAATGGTCTAATGAAATTGACGTGGCAAGGGCAAAGGCTGCTAAGGAAAGAGCAGAGGCAAGACTTAAAAATACACAGGCTAATATCGATATTCAGCGTGCAGAGCTTGCTTTAAAGAGAGCTCTTGTAAGACTTGAGCTGGGAAGTAATAATATTCGTTAATGGAAATTTTAAAGGGGCTGTCGCAAATGAGTTAATTTTTACTCATTTACACAGCCTCTTTTTTTAATTCCATAGTTATTCTAAAATTTGTATATTTTTATGTACGCAAAAAAAAAGCAGAACATTAGCCTGCTTTAATAAGAAAAAAATTTTCTGTTTTTTAAGCAATATCTTTTTCAAACAGTTCGGTTTTTAATCTTCCGTTCTGTGACTTATTAAAATATTTTTGTATATTGAAAGCAAAAGAAAGCAGAAAAAATTGAGTTTCTGTTTTTCGTTTTCCTCTTGTCAAAAATCTTCTAAATCCATAGTCCTCTTTTAGAATCCCAAATGCTCCCTCAACTTGTATGGAACGATTCATTCTTAAAAGAATACCTTTTTCTGTAGTTATATTTTCAAAAGAGTTTTTCCTTTCTTCCATAAATCTATGAGAAACTCTAATTGTTCTATAACCTTTTTTTGACTTATGGCACTTATCAGCATAAGGGATGCCTGAACAGCTTTCGTTTCTGTAAACCTTTTTCTCTATCTCATATCTGTTACAACTTTCACTTTTAGAAGTATAAATATATTTTAATTCACTATTGTTAGGACAGATATAGCAATCATTTTCTTTGTCATATGTAAGATGTTCCACTCTGAATTTATCATTTTTGCATGAACGCTTTTTGCTTGTTTCATAGTTTTGCGGTTTAATATATAATATCTGTTTATTTTCTCTTAAATACAGATAGTTTTATTCACTTTCATATCCCACATCAGCAATGATGTTTCTGATTGTATGTCTGATACATTTTTTCACTCTATCAAGAAATGGTATTAAAGTATTGACATCTGTTGGATTTGGAAATAAGCCTATTCCAACTATGTACTCACTCTCAACACCTATTTGAACATTGTATCCTGGCTTGAGCTGACCGTTAAGCATATGGTCTTCTTTCATTCGCATAAAGGTTGCTTCAGTATCGGTTTTTGAAAAGCTTTTTCTACCCTTAAAAATTGAAAAATATTTCTCATACTTTTTCATTCTTAACAGATATTCCTCTAATTGCTAAATATCTTTTTGAAGTTGAGTTTTTCTTCTGCCTTTGCCATGTACAAACAAGAGATCAATAACTTCTGCTTTTTTCTTTAAAATTTCATAACATTCCTCTATTGATGCGAAATTTATCATATATTCTTCTGATAAAAACCTGATAAACCCTTCTGTTTTTATGCGCAGCTTTTCAGCATTTTTTGTTACTGCTTTCTCCCATACAAAGGTATATCTGTTTGCATTTGCTTCAATTTTTGTTCCATCAACAAAAAGATTTTCAAAAGTAATTTCACCTTTTTCATAAAGTTTCATAACAAACTGATAAAATAAATCCTCTATTGCTTCTGTAAGCTTTTCATTCTGAAAGCGAGATATTGTGCTGTTATCAGATACAGGCTCAAAGTTCAATAACCACATAAAGCAAATATCTCTTTTGCTGGCAGCTTCTATTGCTCTGCCTGAATATATTTTTCTAATATAAGAATATATCAGTATTTTAAAAAGTGTTTTTGGCGAATGTTTTCTCCAATGCCTTACATATTGATTGTAAAGCTTTTTATAGTTTAATTCTTCACAAATTTCATTTACAAGAATTACCGGATCATCATCCAGAATTTTGTAACCTAAATTTAATGGTAAAAGTAGTTGATTTATTGCACATTTCATAGTATAATTAACCTGCTTTCTTTTATTTTTTTGCTTAATTAATTATATCATGAAAGCAGAAAAGACTCAAACCTTTATGGAATGAGTCTTTTCTTTTTTGAGGGCTTAATGCGACATCCTCTTTTAATTTGTTTCTATTACTTGTATCAAATATAATATTTAATACTCTTATAATAACTTAATAACTCACAATTTTCAGCAATTTTTGTTAATGTGAAATATCTGCCAAAATAAGAGGGTTAATTTCATTCTTTTCCAATGTAATGTACTCTAGTAAAAATAACTTCTCTGCAATATCTAGTGGATTCAATTTCCAATCTGCTTCTTCGTTAGAAAAGTATAAATTTCTGCTAAAAATTTCAAGGTAAGGAGTATCACAAGAAACAGCATTAGGAAACCAAATTCTACTTATATTCTTTTCATTTTTATTTGTCAATAAATAGTTAAGCATATTTTGCATATAAGAAATACCAACTGATGCTGCAGCTAAATATTGCCCAAAAAATTTACCTCCATCGTCAATATCACCTTTATACGATATAGCATTTGAATCAATTATACAAACAATAGTTATAGCAGCTACCTTGTGTCTGTCTAAATTTTTAACGCTATTTTTCATATATTCTTTCTTTATATAATTATATAAATCCGTAAATTTTTTACGATAAATTTCTTTTGCACTATTTTCAAAATGTATTTTAGAATCTTTTTTCTTCATTTCTTTTACAGTACATTCTAACAATTCCCATGTTTTGTTAATTAACTCCGTCATAAACCAATACACCCCTAGAAAAAATACTCACAATTTTTAATATAATCTATATAGTCCAAACTGTCAATTGGATCACAAGGATTATTCCCATCGTTTTCCATTAAAAAGAATTCTTTTGGTTTAATCATATTGTCAATAAAATCTGGAATATAGATATTAATCTTCGCTGTAATATATAAAGTTCTTATAGTTAAAAAATTTTTTATGCTTTTAATAGTGATTACCATGAGTGCTATTACTACTCCGACACCAAGCACTAAATACAATATAATCATACCAATTACCATCCTTTTATTTTATTAAATTTATTATTAATTGTCCATTGATATTAACGTTCTAGGAGTAGCATTAAATTTCCCAGTTAGGGTAAAAATAATCTCTTCAAAATATGTTAATACAAGGACAATAAATATACATAAACTCATTATAGTTGTAAGGGTATCAAAGTTTTCCAATTGCAATAAAATACGAATTTTAAAAAACAAATAAACAATTACAAAAATAATAACAATTATACTTTCCATTACAATCTTAATTGTGTGTGATTTTGTAAAAGCATAAAATTCCCCGATACTATTAATTAACCTTTTTTTGTATGCTTCAGTTACTTTTGTTCCTTCTATATAATTTTTAATTGCTAACTTGATAATCACTACAATATTAATCAAAAATGTCAATTCAGATGGAGCACCATTAAAAAGATTTAATATTGAAAAAATAATATAAGCAGTTGATACCAAAAAATTAAAATTATAAGAGTTCTTGTTTGTTCTTCCTGTAATATCATTTATTTTATAATCAAATATTTCTAAAAACTTAATAGATAAATGAGTCATAAATAGTTTCTCCAATGTCTAGTATTTTGAAACTATTAATAATCATATTATATAAATTGTTTTTTAGCTTGATTTATAAATTACACTTAGAATTACACTTAGTATAACACATATGTTTATATTATTCAAGCCTAAAAATATAATTATTCATAGTTTTACTATGATTATACAACAATTTTAATATTATGTCTACTTTTTTTTTGCATAATGTTACAATTTTTTATATTTTAGTTGGTTATATTAATATTCCTGCAAATATCGACAATAAAACTATTTTGTCATCGCGTTATTTATTACTTAAGCTATTAATATCATACTATATTTCTATGTTACTTTGTGTTACCACTTGTAATTTTATTTTTACTATTTTTTGCACATAGCATAGTTACTGTTGACTTATTTTGTTTAAGTGGTCTAGGATTTTAGTATTAAAAAACATAGTATACCCACAATTTTTGCATGTAACAACAGCTAACGGTAAAACACATTTATCAAATATTCCATTGTAAATATTAGTCTTTTCTTTTTGAGGGCTTGATGCGACAACCCCTTATATTGGGGGGTGTAAATTAATGTTTATGGGATCGGTTACTATATAAATGACTGTTTATATAGCCTTGCTAAACAAAGGTTATTCAAACTATTTTTTAACCGACTAAGTAAGTCCCCTGCCTCTTAGGCAGAGGGTACTTATTATTGTATTCAAATGATACAATTTACTTCGTAAATTGCCGCAAAAAATTTACCTTAATCGCTTTGCTCAAG
>DBGCRA010000169.1:0-4063 GCA_048359195.1 Candidatus Gallispira sp. | reverse complement strand
AATAATACCATCTAAATATACATTCATAGTTGCATTAGTTGCAGGAGATTCATCAATATGACCAAATGTAAACAAATCATATTTTCCATTTAAATTAAATAATGCCCACCCACAAGGTTCATTAATTATATCTTTTAATACAAAACCATTAGTGTATTTCTTACCTTACATTGTAAAATACTTATTATCAGTAAGTCTATATTCCTCTCCTCTTGCATACTGATAAGGACCACACTCATTAAGCCAGTTTTCAACATTACCAGGCTTTGCCCCAAGATAAATTACCTTTTCAATGCCATCCCAGCTTACCTCTTTACCTATAGCATTGCTTACAGCACGAACAGGCAGATATGTAGTACCATTGTAAATAAAAGACCCAACACTCTGACCGTTGCCATCCTTTGGTGTAACCTCTTCGCCGTCCATAAAAATTTTAATATTGTCATACATTACCTGAATTGACTATTTGCCACTCTTTGCATAAACAGTTCCACCTGCAATAACTGAACCAATCAACACACCAATAATCATTCCCTGCAATCTCTTTTTCATAAAATTTCCTCCAATCGCAAAATATAATTTTAAATTTAACCCACATAAATATTAGCATTTTTTTGAGATATACACAATAATCGACAAACAAATACACACATTCTTTTCTTGACTGTCAAGTATGCCATAATATACAATATACTTGCAAATTTACACAATTCAATGTATAATTTGTATATAAAAAGGAGTTGAAACAAATGAATGAAATAATAAATGCTTTATTGAAAATTATAGAAAAAAACAACATGTCAATTTACCATCTTGCGAAATTGACAAATATAAATTATAGCTTGCTTCATAAAATATTACACTTTGACAGAAAACTAAAACCTGACTATTTTTACAAAATTTTAGAAAATCTACCCATACCTGTAATTGAAAAAAACAGTTTATTAGATAAATACAACAGAATATTTTTAGGAAGCGATAATTACAGCATGGTAAATAGCATTAACGAAATACTCAGGCAATTCTCAAGTATTTCAATTACTATTAATAATAAGCTTAATTTACCCTCCCCCGATAATTTTATGAATGCATATGATAAAGTGACTATTTGTACAGGTAACGAACTTCAATATATTATAAACATAGCTCTCATTGAGGAAATGAACAAACAATTTCCTGAGGCATATATTTATACTCCGGGAAACAAGAAGAAAATTTACTTATATATAGACAATATTGTCAAATTATATAAAACCGATATAAAGATTAGATTTATGATTGATTTTTTAAGTAATACCGTAAAAACAGCCGACAATAATAATTTAAAAATACTTAATAATATTATTCCTTGTGCACTTTCAGATACACAAAATTATGAATTTTATTATACATATAAAGATTGTATAACAAACGACAGCCTTACACCTTATCCTTATTTTATTGCTCTTTCCGACAGTGTTATATGTATAAATAGCACCCTTGATGAAGCACTTTTTATTAACGATAAGGCAACAGCAAAAAGATATTCCTCAAAATGTGAAGGTATACTAAAAAACTACAACAAACTTATTGAAACAAGTTTTGATGTTTTTCAAGCTGCAAGTAATATGACTGCAGGTGACTATAATGCCACAGAGCGTATTTGTCTTGAATACGAGCCATGCCTATTTAACTTTTTAACACCTGAAATAATAAATTCTCTTCTTGTAAAAGATATTCCTGAGCGTGATATTCTTTTAAATATAGTTTATAATGAATTCAGTAAATTCAGCAACATCAAAAAAAATACATATTTATTTAATAAAGAAAGTTTGATTGAATTCGCAGTTACAGGTTTTACAAATCTTTGTCCCAGAAAGTTTACCAGAGCCGCCACACCGGAGGAAAGAAAATTTGTACTTGACCGTCTTCTTATAGCAATTGATTCAGACAACAATATTATAAGAGCACTTAACCCAATTAATTTTAATGTTCCCGTCTGCCGCACGGTAAATTTACTAGACGATTATGAAATGCATTTTGTAATTTATTTCGGTGATTACGAAAATTATAAATGTATTTTTCTAAAAGAAAAATCACTTATTAAATGCTTTTATAACTTTCTTTCAAATCTTTCTTCCACTAATATGGTTTATTCAAAAGAGGAAACTAAATCTTTTATAGAAGAGGCTATTGCCTCTATAGAATAAAACATTTTTAACAAAAAAAGCGAAAGCAGTCTGCTATTCGACCGCTTTCGCTTTTAATTATTATATTTATTTTCTCATATCTCTGTTTATATCAAATATATCAAGTTTATTTTCATCATTGCTTGTTTCTAAGTAATTTCTTTTCTTTTAAATTTTTCATATATATCAATATAATCTTTGGCATTATAGATTTTAGTCCTACCAAATTTAACACCCTTCGCCTTAGCAGCTGCAATTCCCTCTGCTTGTCTTTGTCTAATGTTTGTTCTTTCATTATCTTCAACAAAACTTATCTTCAATTATTTCATGATAATTTCTACCAAATCTGTCAATGCTTTTAACTACAATAACATCACCTTTTTTGAGCTTTCTCATAAGTTTCTGATAATTTTTTCTTTCAAAATTTTTACCACTTTGCTTATCAATAAAGATATTTTCTTTACTTATATTGTAAATGTCCATAGCAATAAGCTGCCTATCTTCGTTTTGTTCCTTTGTTGATACTCTTATATAACCATATTTCATTTTAATCACCTCTAATATATTATTGTCTATAAAAAAATAAAGAGCAATATAGCTTTTAAAACTACATTGCCCTTAAATTCAATTAATTATAAACCAAATTGTTTTTTATAAATTAATTATATTTCATCACAAAAGTCATTCGTCTTGTAGTAGTCATAATTATACAGCATATCTTCAATATCCATATAATCATAGCCTAAGTCCAACAATTCCTTGATAGTTTCTTCTTCAATGCCTACACATTTACCATAATAAATAAGGTCATCAATATATTCATCATATGCCGATTTAGCTTCGTTAGCTGCATTTCTCTTTCTTGAACCATATCCCCAGAAATAGTTATTCCAATAGCCATAACCAAAATCCATATCAAACTTAGCTCTGATAATATTACCTAAAGCATCAATTTTTAATATTTCTCCTGCTTTGATATTGACCTCTTTGTAATGTTTTAAACCAAGTCTTTTAAGTGCTTTTGTCAATATTTCTTTTGTAGATGCATAAATATAGAATCCATTAAATTTTGCTATACACATTGGATTATCACCCTTTACTATATACAGCTCATTATCCTTACTAAGTATTGTAAAACAAAAAGAACCCTCAACTTTTTCAACCATATTTTTAGTGGTATCAAAGTTGAGGGTTTTCTGTTTTTCTATAAGTTGAACTGCTATGTAAGAATCTGTTTCAATTTTAGTATCAGGTAGTTTCTCTGTTTTTCTAAGAGTCTTATCATTATAAAGCACACCATTATGAGCAAGAGAAAAGCCAAGCTTTTCAGAATAAAATGGATGATTATTAATGTTATTCTTTTCACTGCCTTGGGTAGTCATTCTTGTATGTCCCATAATGACAGATGGATTGCTATTAAATTTGAACTTCATCTTTCTTGCAGGTAATGGCTTCTTAAATATTATCATTTTGTTACCTGTCATATAGGCAACACCTGTTGCATCAGTACCTCTTGCTTCACACTCATTTGATAATACTCTGATTATCTTCTCCTTATTTTTAATTGACAGCTTATTGCCATAATCAACTAAACCAAATAAACAACACATTTTTTAGACCTCCTCATATAAGTTTCTTTCTTTAAGATATGTAAACAGTTCTGTATTTTCATCTTTGTTTATACCTTTGATAAAATCATTCCAGCTAAGCTCTGTCATTTCTTCGTCAGACAAAGAAATAGCCACATTACAAATCTCATTAATAAGCTGTAATGTGGCTATAAAAGTATTGTATTTAAGAGTTCCTCTGAACATTCTGAACTCAATTGTATAATAATTCTGAATATTTACGCATCTGTATCTGCTATAATCACATTTTTTAATGTCATCCATCAT
>DBGCRA010000168.1:0-33143 GCA_048359195.1 Candidatus Gallispira sp. | reverse complement strand
GACATGGACAGCATTAGATTCTGCAAAAGCAGTAGTAGATGAAACCTACTCTGTTTCAAGCGGCTATTCCTACAGACTAAAAACTACTCACTATGCCTTAAATAGCAGTGGAAGTGTAGTTGAAAGTACAGTTAAGTATAGCTCAACTGTAAGCTATTAAAGGGCGGTGACTTTTTATGGAAGAGATGAGTCCGCCAATTTTATGTGGCTGTTGTAATAGGTATTACAACAGCTGTGAAATAATCAATTAAATATATTTATACATAATACGGAGGTAACAATTATGAAATTAAATAAAATTTTATGCTTAGGTCTTATTACAACAATATTTTTGTCTTTTAATATTCCAATTATGGCAGAAGAAATTGCAACAGAAAGTCAAATCGTAAGTGAAACTTTATCAGAAGAATATGATGAAGGAATCACTCCATACGGAATTTACAAGTACAAAGTAATTGCAAATAATGTTAATGTAAGAAAAAGCCCATCAACCAGTGCAACGAGCATTGGACAAATGAATTGGGGTGATGTTGTTTATTCTTCTGCTGAACCAATAAGCAGAGAGGGAATTTTGTGGTTATATGTAACTTGTGGTTCTCCATTAACAGGAAAAACAGGATATATAGCATATCAATATTTACAGGCAGAAGATTAAATTAATTATACATAATTATAAATTTTAATTAACAATATTAGGTGAGAAGTATATATTACTTTTCACCTAATATTTCCCATATGTAATATAAGCAAATAAATTAATATATTGCACCATCATTATAATAAATAATAATAAGGAGAAATTTATATGAAAAAAGTTTTAATCACACTAATATTATGTTCATCAATTTTCTTACCTTGTATAGTCCAAGGTCATAATGATTTAATCCAAGCGAGAGAATATTTTAAACAAAATGAATATCAAATATCTTATGATAATAGCAGTAAAACAGCATCGTTTATTAATTTAAATACAAACATTAAAATTCTTTTTTCCATAACAGATAACATAATTAACTTCAATAATATAGTTTATTTTTCAAACAATATAACTGTTAAAGATAATTACATATACATTCCACAAAAAGTAATAGAATACATTACTAAACTTAACAAAGAACCTGAATACTCTGAAGCAAAATCTACAATAGAGCCTACAGAAAATAATATATCTTATGCAACCGCTGAAAAAATTGCCGCTGAATTTATCAATAAATTTTACAATATTAGTACTGATAATTATAATATTAATACAGTTTACTATGACAATAACACCTGCGGTGTTATGTTTGAAAAAAATAATAATATTTTATTTGTAACTCTTAATTCAATTACGGGAAAATTAATAAATATTGACAGAACAATTAATAAAAATGACTATGCTAACAGAAGTACTATAACAAAAGAAAAACTTTCTGTTTGTAATTCAAAAATCTGTAACTTTTTAAGTAAATTTAACACATATAATAACTTAGAAATAATTTGTAATTTTATACCTAAAACTAACAATTCAACTTTGTATAGTTTTTTTAAAGATACATATGGGAACTACTATACTATCGAATATCTGGACAATACACTTGAACCCATAAGTTTTTATTCTTATACTGATATTGACACCGCATTTAATGAAATTACTAAGTATTTTTAACATATAATAGACTTTTTAATAGAAAATTGTTTAAATACATTAATTTCTACTTACATTTCAAATGTTAACAAAACTTTAGGAGTAGTTTCATCTACTTGTGGTCTAGATATTTCAAAAATTAATACATCACAAACTATGACTCTTAACATGAACTGCGGCTCAAATTGGACTAGGGTTTACACACAAGTTTATAGTGACTATGATGGTATGTGGGAAACAGGTTCTTCTGTAGAATACGTAAAAGCTTCATCTTATATGAGTGGTCAGTATTATAGCAGTTCTAGTAATAGCTATGTTAGTGTACCTCAAAACGCAAAGAGCTACACAACATATTCTAGTAATTACAATGACACTACTTGGAGAAAACAACAAGCTGTACTTGGATTCTTATCTTCTGTTATAAAATGGAATACTACTGGTTCAGTACAATATAAATACGGTGGAACTACAAAAGTAACTCATTCAGAAAACTTCTGATTTTTAAAGTCTTATAAAAATAAAGCATAATTTTAAATTTAGAACAATAGTAAAGTTCTTTTATACTTTACTATTGTTCTATAATATTAGATAAGAGCAAAACTCAACAAAATTTATAAAAGCAGATTGCCAACAAGGTACAAGATTATAAATTTAAAGATAATTGTGGAAAAAATAGCACAGCAAACAGACCTTCGGTAAAAAGCCCGAAAGCGATACTAATTAATGGTTAAATACAGCTAAGCTATACGCTTATTGTTTTTTAAGCACCGATATGAATATTCGGATTTAGTGACAATAGCGACAAAAGCGACAGCTAAAAGTGCTATATGAGCGATGGTATTCAAATTTTGAGTAGCATTAAAGCCGTGCACCCACATTCTTTCTTGTCCTGTTTGCTTAAATCTGGAATTGTAGCGTTCAGATTCGGTTCTCAATGCGTACAACTTTTTAAAAGTAACGCAGTCACGGTCAATGGAAAGGCGATAATCATCCGGGATTGTAACATATTTAGTGCAACCCTTGGTCCTTTTTCCATTATTCCAATTTTTATGATTGCAAGGGCAGCAAGCTGATTTTGAACGTTTAAATGGACAGCAATACTTTTGTCTGGTTCTTCCGTTATCGGAGAACTTTCCATCCTTGTGCATAGCAAGCCCTGCTTCACAGATAGGATGCTCGGATTTAAGTTTTTTCGGAGATTTAGAATTGCGTTTGTTTAAAGGAATAACACATTCGCCGTGATAAACATTTTTTACAGTGTTGTAAATCTCCTTAACGTCGTAACCCTTATCCGCCAAAAAGGTGCATTCTTCAACAGGCAAAAATTTATTGGTTTGGCTTAAAACATCTAAAGTAACAGTACTGTCAGCAACATTAGCTCCTGTTGTAATTTCATAAATTGTTAGCCTGTAATGCAATCAACCAAAATGTGGTTTTTGTAGCCCCAATAGTATTGGAATTTTCGCTCATTTATCTGATTTGAGGCTGTATGAACACCTACTGTACAATCTTTATCCGATTTAGGCTGGTTATCCTTTGAAAATTTGTTTTTTACAAAGGATTTAGGATTGTTTTGTGAAGTATTAGCCGCAATAGGGGTAGAGTCTAAGGAAATAAAAGAAGAATCAATAATGCCACGTTTAGTCAATTCGAGGACTTGCGATTGCATAAGCTTTTTCAGTAATTCATTATCAATTGTTCTGATAAAACGGTCAAAAGTCCAATAGGATGGCAACGGCTTCATAATGTCAAAACCACAGTAATGGGCAATCAAAAGGTTATTGTTTAAGTAATCGAGTAAATCGATTATGCAGGGAAAGCATTCACATTTCATCACAATAAAGGAACAAAGCAAAGAACGCTTTGAAAATCCCGGACGTCCTGTTTTAGAAGTAGCTTCGGGAAAATCAGACAAATCGAGGTTTGAAAAAAGCTTGTTGTAAAAATTAGCTTTTGGTGTAGATGTAAATAATGTTATGTCCTGTAAAATTTCTTGACGGTAGATAACAGCCAACTCCCTTCGTAGTGTTTTGGTTTAATATAATTTTACGATATTTGTTGGCTGTTTTCTATATATAATAGTGACAAAATAAAAAAATATCTTGTGCAAAATAGCTCAGTAGCGGTACTTTTGAGTTTTGCACAAGGCTACTATAATATAATAAAAGAGGAGAGATATTCAATGAAGAGAAAAAATAAATTTATAATTTTAGTAATTATAACATTTTTATTATTTATAATATATTTGTTACCTTTTCCTCAAAGAATAAAAATAAAACTTCCAGCATTATCATATGATAATACAGATAATACATATATCTTGTCTTTGCAAGCATGGAAGTTAAACTATCTTTTTAAAACAGACGAAATTATACCAGAAATTAAGTTGTACTCAAACAACAACTTAATATTTGATAATTCTTCAAATAAAATGAAAACAGAAATATATAGATTTTCTTCTGAAAATAATGAAAGCAATATAGAATTTACCAGTTTTTTTTATTACAATTCTTATAAAAACAAAATGGACACAGCAAATCTTTGGTTTGATAATGATAAAGGTTATTTTACTGTTGACAATTTAACTTATATAGCTCCAGCCACAAAGTCACAAGATGCAGAAAATATACTAAACTATTTCCAGATTAGTTATTGATTAAAATTATACAAACAGTAAGCAACAATAAAAGTCGTTGCTTACTGTCTTTATTTTCACAACAATTCAAATTTAAATATTTACATAACTAACAAACAGTGTTATAATAAATATATACGACAGATTACGACAAATAAAGCAGGTAATAAAATGAAATTAAAAAACTTATTTATATTAACAATATCATTACTACTTTTATTCGGCACCACAACACTTGCCGCCAACAAATACATTTCCCTTACTCTGACCTATGACTATCAGAAGCATAACTACAATGCTGAGGAGGTTTTTGTTGCAGTAGACAATGTTAAGCTGACAAACCTTTCAATGCCTCCTATTATTTTAAATAATTACACTCTTGTTCCTGCAAGAGAAGTTTTTGAAAACTTAGGTGCAACGGTAGAATGGAAAAAAGATATTGAACAGGTATACATAACATATAACAATACTTTAATTATAATACCAATAGATTCAACTAAAGCCTATGTAAACGGTCAACCTCAAACTATGGATACTGCCGCAAAAATAATAAACAATAAAACAATGATACCCCTCAGGTTTGTATCTACCGCTTTGGGATTTGAAATTGAGTGGAATGATAAAACAAGAATTGCAAATATAATCACAAACACTGAAACAACAACAATTACAACAACCGAAACTACCACTAAATACACTGTAACAGAAATTACTACAGAAACTACCACATATCAAGAAGTACAAACAACATTTGTCCAAAATGAGAACATATACTACGAAAATGACAAACTTTATATAAAAAACAATGGAAATATTCAATTATCTGATATAACAGAATATGATAATTATAATGATAAAAATTATATTGTTGAAATAAATAAAAATTTAAGTAACTATATTGATAATATAACCTTTAATTCAAATTCCGATAAAATTAAATCTTGTATAGTAACAGTAGGTACGGAAAAAACCACTATATCATTTAATGAAAACAAAATAATAGCGGTTAATTTAATTGAAAATAATAATTATATCTGTATTGAAACAGTTCTGCCAAAAGAAAAATATAATAAAATTATAGTTCTTGATGCCGGTCATGGCGGTGAAATGCCCGGTGCAATAGGTAATGACCTGATAGAGAAAGATTTAACCTTAAAAATAGCATTAAGTGCTCAGGAAAAATTTAATAATGACAGCTCTATAAAATGCTATATGACCAGAACTACTGATGTAAATCCAAGTTTTGACGACAGAACAAGCCTCGCCAATGAAGTAGGAGATATGTTTATTTCCGTACACATTAATTCAGCAAACAGCTCCGATGCACATGGTACAGAAACATATTGTCAATATGCCAATGATTTGGGAAACGGATTAACAAGCTATAGAGTTGCAGAAGAAATGCTTAATCAGCTTCTTAATAAACTGGGAACTACTAACAGAAATGTAAAAGCAGGTGACTTAAAGGTTTTAAGAGATTCAAAAATACCCTCCTCACTTATTGAAGTAGGCTTTATTAGCAACGCTGATGATGCAAAACTTATAAATAACAACATAGATGAAATAGGACAGGCTATATATGACGGCGTAATTAACCTGTTTAATGAATATCCCGCCGTAAGATAATATGAAAAAGGAGATTAGATTAAAATGAAAAAACAAATACTATTATTAGCAGTCTTTTTACTATTAAGCGGTTGTCAAAGCATTAATTCAAATAGTGAATCCATAGTTCAGGACACTGAGGTTTTAACTGCAGATTCAGAGGGTGACAACATTCCTGATGATGAATTAGGTCAAATAAGCTATGTAATTAATAATCTTGATTTATCTGCGTCTAATGTAAATTCACTGCCATTTTATATAAAATTAGATAAAGAAAGTGTTGGAATATTAAAATACACAAACAATGCTGATTATAAAGTAACTATAACTATCAAAGGTGTTACCGACAGTACAGTTTATAAAAAAATTGAAGTTCCTGCAAATTCAGAAAAAGAGATAAGATTTTCGCCAAGCGACTCTATAAATGAAAACGAATCATCTTTTTATACAATAGATATGCATTGTTCTGAGGTTAATTTCAACGGAATATTAAGTTTGCAATCAGCTTTAAAAAATAACCTATAAAATAGCTCCAATACTGAATATAATTATCCCCTATCTGTCCATACTAATAACGGGGTGATAATTTGGACAAGGATAAAGAAATGGAGTTAAACGAAAAGGAAAGTCTTGAAAAATTTAACGGTGCAACACATAGTGTAAAACCCGTAAACCAAAATCAGACGCATAATCCAAGACCTGAATCAATAGAGCCTAAAATCAGGCAAATTTAATATTAAAGCAGCATTTAAAAATATAGTAAATGCTGCTTTTACATATAATGTATTTATGCTATAATTAAATAAAAAAACAAGGGAGGATTTTTTATGGATTCAGTATCACCTATATTTCAAATTTTAATTCAGGTTTTAAACTTAGCCATTATGCTTGGAATAATTGCACTTATTATATTGACAATTATATTATTAATTAAACTTATTAAAAAGCATTCATAATATATATCACTGCAAAATAAAAAGTTACAATTTATAGCAATTAAAAAGATTGGTGATATTAAAAACAGGTTAATGATATTTCAGTTGTTTATAGAAAGGGGAATATATAATGAAAAAATTATTACTGCTTATTTTACCAACCCTTCTGATAATTATAATAATTATGATTTTCTTTTGCGTAAATAAAAAGCCTTACATTGAAGTAAATTTAAAATCCGATATGGCAGAATACACGGAAAATAACAAAATAAAAATACCAATTTCCGGCAAAGAAATTTATGATACAATTATTAAAGGTATAGACAATTCAAAAACCATTAACGAAAATCCTGATGTATACAATAACAACACTTACGAATATGAAATTACAATTAACAGCAACATCAAAAAAACCGTAACACTATTTTATGACACCTTATATAACAAAGCTTACATAAAAGATGAAATAAATTTTTATTCTGTTGAAGAAAACCTTGCACGGTTTACAAAAAGCCTATTGGAATTTAACCCAAATACAAGAAGTGATATTCCCAATGAAGAAAAAGCTTTATTTTGCAAATATGGTTGGAATATTAAATATCATATCAACAATAAAACTATGACTCTTGGTGATTTTTCAACTTTTAAAGATTTTAACTTATCGGATTATTACTTTGCTTACAACAATGAGCTTTCAAAGGACATTGGTCTTGATATGACAGACTATATAGGCAAAAAAGTTAATATCGATATTTATTATACATACGAATCTATGCCGGAAAAATTTTCTCCTATTAAAAATGCCAGAGCTATAGTTGTAAAATATGATGGTAATATAATAGGTGCATATTTAAGTGCAGGCAGACATTCGGCAGAAAATGCCTGCAGTTTAAAAGGAAACTCTTTTGAAGAAATAACAGGCAAAGACTTTAGTAATTTTTTAAGCACATATTTAAAATCTGACGATATGGCAAACAAAACACCGGATGAAATAATAAAAGGATATTTTAACACAATTAACACTGATAAAAATAAAGCTGTCCAATATTGGTCTGCTAAATATATACTTTCAAATTTATGCACAAATATGGACAACAGTGAGCTTTTTAATAAAAATATTAATTTACCATTTTCAGAGCAAAATTTGAAAATTACCAATATTAATACCACTGAAAGCAGAAACACTGATACCTTGAAAGTTTACAATGTTACATTTGATAATTCGGAATTTTGGGATTTTTATGTAGTATATGTGTCTGAACAGGCTGGCTGGAAAATTGATAGTTATGGACATTGATAATCAATAATGATGATTTAAAAACAAGGAGGTGTTATATGTGTGTATTTTGTAAAGGTGATTTAAAACCCTCAACTACAATCTATACAGTTAATATTAATGATAATATTATTATAATTAAAAATGTGCCTTGTGAGGAGTGCCAACAATGTGGTGAACAATATTTTACTACTAATGTTACAAGGCATATAGAAAATTTAGTTAATCAAGTGAAAAATGTTTTAAGTGAAATAACTATTGTAGATTATAATAAACAAGTTGCGTAATATCAAACTTAACATTGTTATTAACTACAAAACAAAAAGGGGAAATGCCAAAACTAAATATGTTGACATAAATGGAAATAAAGCATTTTTCAGTTCTAAACCCGAGGTCAAAATATTAACATGGATAAGCAATAACATTTTATATCCGGTAGATGGCAATATAGATGAAGAAACCCTTATCACTATAGCTAAAAACTTAGAATAAAAAAATTTTCCAAAAAATTAAAAATTTTTTGTCGCAAATCCTCTTTTTTAAGGTTTTAATATATAGAAAACCTTAAAAGGAGTATTTTCAATATGAGAAAATTTATTTTAATCTTAGCAACTGTTACTTTATTCAATTCCAATATTTTTGCAGCTACTATTTCAAGTGTATATACTGACAATAATCAATATACCGAAACATCTCCAAACTACATAGCAATCATTACTCCTGATAGAAATTTAAGTATTTCATCAGGTAAAGCATATTGTTATGGATATACCAAACCCAAGGCAACTATATTGCAAAAGTAAAGGTAGAACTTCAAAGAAAAGGTGAAATAGTATGAAAAAAAATAAAAGATTATTTATAACAATATTATGTATTATTGCTTTAATATTTGTGGTAATATTCATTTTCAGTAATTATAAATTTTCAAATAAAAATTCAATTAATCTTAATAACAACAGGAATGAAATCGAGAATGTTTTTAATAATTATTTAGATTTTCTTAATAAAGGAGAAATTGACAAAGCTGTAGAAATTTTATATTTCAAGCCTGAATACGAATATCATATTGACTATTTTAAGGATGCCTTAACTGACCATCCATCACATATTGAAGATTTTAAGATTAATGAAATCATTCAAATTAATAAATATGTATGCCAATTAAAATCTACATATATTGACAATGGTATAAAAATTGAATGGGATCCTTATATTGTCAAAATTGATGGCATATACAGAATAATTCAAAATCCTCAATTTATTCCTGATAAATATATGAACAACATTATAATAGAAAAGAATAACAATGAATTTGAATAATTTTATTAACTGCCACAAAAAACAAATACACATATATTAATTTTGAAAGGACTTGAACAGTACTATACATTTACATAAATTTCAAAATATGCTATAATTACCATATCTTATATACTGTAGATTTTTCTTAAGTATACAACATAAATTTTTACATAAATTACTCAAAATACTGTCGGACCATTAGATAAGAATTTTTATTATGAAAAAATTTATTTTAATCTTAGCAACCGTTGCTCATTTATTTACAAGGTAACAGAAATATTCCAAAAGGTATAGTAATAATTAATATGTATAATTGAAAGTGAGGTTATATTTATGAAGAAAGTTTTTTTTATATTTTTTCTTATACTGACAATCGTATATCCTGCAACAGCTTTTGCAGAAGAACCAAATGACGGAATACTTATTAAAACTATTGACAACGCAGAAGCAATTAAGCTTTTTGAAAATAAACTTTTAAATGACAGTTCTACTCTTTCAAGACATGGCTTTGGCACAAATTCAACAATAGGAACACCTTTTTCAATGGAATATCAAGATGAAAAAAACAATAAATACTATTTATTTTATTTTCCAATAATTAATGATGGTAAAATAGTATCATATGTTGAACAAACTATTCTTGATGACGGAACAGTAAGCTGGGCAGTAGGAGAATGGTTTTCTGATGAAGGTGATTTGAACCAATTAAGAGACCGTACTGTTTATGCTTTAATAAGTGATAAAAATTTTAACAAAATTGCCATTTCAGATAAAAGAACCGTAATCCTGAAGTCAGATGATGACTATCCTATAGATTATACCACACCTTATATGAATATTGAAACAAAGGTTGTGGATATAACTAAGCCTTTAGATGAAATAGATCTTTTGGAATTAGATATTTTAACCGATGAAGAAAAAGAAATATTTGAAAATGCACAGGCAAGCGGAAAAACAGTTGCCAGACTAAGTCTTTCCGATGAAAAGGTAATAAACAAAAATAATCGTATACTTGTGCCATTAAGAGATTTAGCTGAATTTATTGGCTGTGATGTAAGTTGGGACAGTAATACAAAAACAGCTTATGTAAGTAAGAATAACAACATTATTAGTTTTAAAATAAACAGCACTAACTATACTATAAATGATATTGTATATAATACTGATGTTCCTGCGGAAATATATAATGGCAAAACATATATTCCACTTAGAACAGTCGGAGAAGCACTTGGAATGAATGTGATTTATAACGAAAAAAATTATACTGTAACATTAAGTTATTAAAGACACAACTATATAAACTAAATATTTAAATAACAAATCAAGGAGAATTCAAATGAAAAAATTAATTATTATTTCAACGCTTGCTGTCCTTGCCCTTTCAGCCTGCCAATCAACAGAAAACAATACTAATCAATCACAGCAAAGTGAATTGACAGAATTTACATCAGAAGAAGTAAACAGCTCATCTGATGAATCAAGTTCTTCATATACTTATTCTGATTTAAAAATTTCAGGAGGAGCAAATTTTTCATCAAATATAACTCTTGATAATTCAGAACCATACGGTTATGTGCTTTATGCCAATAATTCAGATTATGACGCTAAACTCATAGTTCAAAATAAAGAAGAAAATAATGAAATAGAACAGATTATTATAGCACCTCATTCAATTGATGAAATTTCTTGGATAAAAGATGACTCCAATGATAACATTGAATACGAAATCCTAATTCGTCAACCTGATGGTGAATTAAATGGTAATTTCACATTAGCAAAAAATAAAAAATCGTTTTAACATCATAATCATCCATTATAAGTTAAGACTATTTATGATAAATATTTAAGGATGTGATATTATGAATGAAGACAAAGAAATGAATTTAAATGAAATAAATAAAAAGTTTAAAAAACTTGCATTTGGATTAATTATATTTAGTTTTATTTTTCCTTCATTTATAGGAAAACTAATAGAAATTATGGCGCTTATTATTTTAATTTATATAATGTCTTTAAATTATGAAGGTAAGAAAAGAATTTTAGTCATATCTATAAATTTAATTATATTGTTAATAGCAATTATTTTTAATTTTGTCACTATTAATAAATAACATAGCTGAATAAATAATTTCTGTACTTTTACAATTTATCTGTATTTATAAATATAGCTATATTTAAGCTAAATATATGACTAAACCATATTAAATCGCTCAGACAGTAAGCAATATCTAAAGTATTTTGCTTACTGTCTTTATTTATTACAATTTATAAATACAGCTAAAACCCACAATAAATACAGCTAAAAATTACAATAATACTTGAATTTTCCTCCCCATGGGTGTATAATATTAAATTAATATTGCAATGGAGGAAAATGCGAAATGAGCACAAAGTACAATTATAAAGAAATTGAAAAAAAATGGCGTGCCAGATGGGAAGAAAATCCCGTAAACCCTACTAACACTGACAAGCCTAAATATTACTGCCTTGATATGTTCCCTTATCCATCAGGCAACGGCTTACATGTTGGCCACTGGAGGGGCTACGTTCTTTCTGATGTTGTCAGCAGATATAAGCTTTTACAGGGCTATGAAATTCTTCATCCAATGGGTTGGGATGCTTTCGGTTTACCTGCTGAAAATTATGCTATTAAGACAGGTACTCATCCATCTGTAGCTACTCAAAAGAGTATAACCAACATTAAAAGACAGGTTAATGATATTGCCGCTATTTACGACTGGGACAGAGAAATTAATACTACTGACCCCAACTACTATAAATGGACACAGTGGATTTTTATTCAGATGTTTAAAAACGGTCTTGCTTATGAGAAGGAAATGCCTCTTAACTGGTGTCCTAACTGTAAATGTGTATTAGCTAATGAAGAGGCCACTAACGGTGTTTGTGACCGTTGCGGTTCTCAGGTTACCAAGAAGAATTTAAGACAGTGGATGCTTAGAATTACTAAGTATGCTGAAAGATTGCTTAATGACTTAGACAAGCTTGACTGGCCTTCAAAAGTTAAAAAGATGCAGTCCGACTGGATTGGCAAAAGCTACGGTGCTGAAATTGACTTCCCTGTTGACGGTACTGACAAGTCAATTAAGGTTTATACTACAAGACCTGATACACTTTATGGCGCTACATTTATGGTACTTGCTCCCGAGCACGCTATTATTAAGGAAATTACTACTCCTGAATATAAGGAAGTTATGGAAAAATATGTATATGATGCAAGCACTAAGTCTAATGTATCAAGAATGACAGACAAGGAAAAAACAGGTGTATTCACAGGTGCCTACGGTATTAACCCTTTAAACGGTGCAAAGACTCCTATCTGGGTATCTGATTATGTTCTTGCGGATTATGGTACAGGTGCCATTATGTGTGTACCTGCTCATGATGACAGAGATTTTGAATTTGCAAAGAAATTTGACTTACCTATTATTCAGGTAATAAGCAAAGACGGTAAGGAAACAGAATTAACAGAGGCTTATACAGAATCCGGTATTATGATTAATTCAGGCGAATTTAACGGTATGAAGTCCGAAGATGCCAAAGCTAAAGTTCCTGATTATATGGAAGAAAAAGGCTTTGGTAAAAAGACTGTAAACTACAAGCTCCGTGACTGGGTATTCTCAAGACAGAGATACTGGGGCGAGCCTATTCCTCTTATTCATTGCGAAAAGTGTGGTATTGTTCCTGTTCCTGAGGAGGATTTACCTGTTATCCTTCCTAATGTTGAAAGCTACAAGCCAACCGATACAGGAGAATCTCCCCTTGCAGCTATTGAGGACTGGGTTAATGTTAAGTGTCCATGCTGCGGTGGTTCTGCTAAGAGAGAAACTAACACAATGCCGCAGTGGGCAGGTTCTTCATGGTATTTCTTAAGATATTGTGATAACTACAATGACAAAGAACTTGCAAGCAAAGAGGCACTTAAGAAGTGGATGCCTGTTGATATGTATGTAGGCGGCGTTGAGCATGCTGTTCTCCACCTTCTTTACGCAAGATTCTATACCAAATTCTTACATGATATTGGTGTGGTTGACTTTGATGAGCCGTTTACAAGACTTTTCAACCAGGGTATGATTACTAAAGACGGAGCTAAAATGAGTAAGAACAAAGGCAACGTAGTTTCTCCTGATGAAACAGTAGATGCCTATGGCTGTGATTCCCTCAGAATGTATGAGCTATTTATAGGACCTCCTGAATTAGACTCTGAATGGGACGATAATGGTATAGATGGTGTATACAGATACCTTAACAAAGTTTGGAAATTTGTAGACGAATATAAGGATAAGATTATTGATACAACTCCTGAACTTGATAAAGCTAAGAATAAGATGATTTATGAAATAACTAACAGACTTGAGGCTCTTACTCTCAACACAGTAATTTCAGGCTTTATGGAGTTTACAAATAAACTTATTGCTGTTGCCAAGGAAGCAGGTGGTGTTGACCAAGCATCTCTTGATGCTCTTGCTGTTCTTCTTGCACCTTTTGCTCCTCATATTGCAGAGGAAATATGGGAGGTTATTGGTCATAAAGAATCTGTATTCCGTTCAACTTGGCCAACTTATGATGAGTCAAAGCTTAAAGAAGACAATATTAATATAGCCGTTCAGCTTAACGGTAAGGTTAAAGCTAATATTACTGTTTCTGCTGATGCTGATAAGGATACAGTTCTTGCCGCAGCTAAGGAAGCTTTAGGTGCAAAGATTACAGGTAATATTGTTAAGGAAATTTATGTTCCGGGCAGAATTTGTAATATTGTTGTTAAATAATATTTATTTCTAAAACCTGTATTAGTTATCACGTGATACAATTGACTAAAGCCAATGGACTAAACACCATTGGCTTTATTTTTGTAATTATGACGTATATTTTTGTAATGTTTTTCTTACAGCGCCTTTTCCGGCTATAAGTTCAACAAACATTCCCTCAATTTTTTCTCCTATTCCCACCTCATAAAGATTGCTGCCAAATATGTTTGCATTTGAAAGAATAGACTTAAGCTGTCCTGTATATGTTTCAGGCTCACCTACAACAATACCTTCAAGCTGTTTTTTTAATTCAGGAATCATAGGATCAGGCGAAAGTTCAAATTTTTTTCCCTCATCATCAACTCCAAGCAAATATCTGCACCAGCCTGCAATAGCAAGAGGTATACAAATAAGCTTAGATGCATCTCCGTATTTTTCTGCATAGGACTTAATAGTTTCTCCATATCTTATACCTACCTTTTGTGAGGTATCTGTTGCAATTCTCTGTGGTTCATCAGGCATAAAGGGATTAGGCATTCTGATATTCAAAACCTCATCTGCAAATGCTTCAGGTGAAATAATACCGGGATTTGTTACAACAGGCATTCCCTCAACAAGCCCAATATTTTCAACAAGTTTCCTTAAATCCCTATCCCTCATTTCATCTGCAATAAGGGTATATCCAAGCACACAGCCGTATACTGCAAGAGCTGTATGGAGAGGATTTAAGCATGTAGTTACTTTCATTCTCTCAACCTTGTTTACGGTAGCTCTGTCTGTCATATATACTCCGGCCTTTTCAAAAGCAGGTCTGCCATTAGGAAATTTATCTTCAATTACAAGATACTGAGGTCCTTCGGCATTTACAAAAGGCGCAATGTACGTGTTCTTTGATGTTATTATTGTTTCCATATTTTCAATTCCAAGTTCCTCCAGCTCTTTTTCAACAGACTTGGCAGGTCTTGGGGTAATCTTATCAATCATTGACCACGGAAATGCAACAATGTTTTCATCTCTTATATATTTAACAAAACCTTCATCAACAAAACCCTTTTTAAGCCACTCTTCTGCTATCGTAACAATAGAAGTCCTAAGCTTTTCTCCATTATGTGAGCAATTATCCATAGAAACCACGGCAATAGGTGCTTTACATGCTTTATATCTCTCATAAAGCAATGCACAAGTAACAGCAATTGCTGACTTTGCTTTTTCCGGTCCATTTTCAATATCAGCCTTTATAAATGGTAAATAATTTCCATCAGAATCTTTAAGGGCATATCCTTTTTCCGTTATTGTAAAAGAAATCAATTGTAAGTCCTTGTTTGCAAAAATTTCCTTAAGTCTTTTATAATCCGATTCTACATCAGAACTTGCCTTAAGAGCCTCCGTAAGAGAACCTATAACCCTTTTTTCAGTTGTTCCATCCGACTTAAGGGTAACAGCTAAAACAAGGTTGTCATAAGGTTTATATATTTTATCAATTATGTCAAAATCAAAGGTTTCAGCACAAGTTATACCCTTGGCAATTTCCCCTTCTTCAATAAGCTTGTCGCAGATACCGCCCATAAAAATTCTGAAAATATTACCCGAGCCAAAATGTACCCAACAGGGCGATTTTTTTGTTTCCTCAACAACCTTTTCAATTTGAAAATCCGGCAGTTTAATACCTGCATTTTCCCAAGGCTTTTTATCTTTTAAGCCATCAATTGTCAATCTCATTATAATTTCCTCCTGTACTTACATACTCCGGATCTATTTTGCCTATTATTATCCGATTATATTCAAATATTGCTGAACCATTATTGACACTTTAACAATAAAAAAATATCTTATTATAATTTTATTTGACAATATAAATTATTTGAGTTATAATTAATTGTATGCGGTCGTGGCGGAATGGCAGACGCGCAGGATTCAGATTCCTGTCCCGATTACGGTGGTGTGGGTTCAAGTCCCATCGACCGCATTAAATTTATCCCCTGTGTTTTAGCTTAAACACAGGGGATTTAATTCTCTCAGTATATTTATATTTTTTGTTATATCGCTATTTATTCCTTAAAACAACATAGATATTAAGAGCACCAATCTGTAAGCCCATTTTCTTTGTACCGGTACACTCTACCCCTGCATAAACAGTGAGTTTTCCTGCTGTTTCATCTGTATTTATAACGCTATCACTTTTAACATAAAGCCGGTTTGCAGAAGATGCCTGATCCATATACGCTTCCGCACCGGTAATTGAAACATAAAATTCATTTCACTTAATGATAAATAATTACGCTTGTTTAAAAATCTATTAAAAATCTATTAATCTATAATTTCATTGACAATATTAATATAAAGAATTATAATTAAAGTATAAATTAAACTAATTTAGGAGGAATTATTATGGAAAATTGTTTATATTGCAAAAATAAGGAAAAACTCGATTCTCTTATGATTTATATTGCTGATTTAAAGGTATGTAAGCTATATTTGTTTAAAGAGCAGACATATTACGGCAGATGTGTAATTGCATATAAGGATCATAATGTTGACTTTACAGAGCTTAGTCCCGAAGACTCTGCCGCATTTATCAGTGATATGCAAACAGTTGGCAAGGCTATTATGAAGAGTGTTAATCCTGCAAAGGTAAATTACGGTATGTTCAGTGATACCCTTCCTCACTTACATGTTCATATCGTTCCTAAGCAAAAAGATGGCTATGGCTTTGGCGGTACATTTGAAATGAATGTAAATCCTCCTAAGTATTTAACTGATGATGAATATACTGAAATTATTAATAAGATCAAGAGCAATCTTTAATTTTTTAAAAGCCTCTCGTTTTTGAGAGGCTTTTATACAGCATTAAATACCAAAGCAAAATTACTTATATTGTTTTTTAAAAATTTCAAAGACCTTATTTATAACCTCATCATTAAGTACATCTTCATATGTAGCCGTTTCTCCGTCCTCATTAGAAACCTGCTCCATAATAACCACCTCGTCAGCCCCATCTTCTGCCATAACAATATACTCGTGACCTCCGTATTCAATAAGGTCAAGAAACTCCATTTCAATTTCATTGCCCTTACTGTCCTTAAGTACAATTAAATTTTCTTCAGAAATCATTTTTACACCTCAATTATAATTATTTTTCATTATTTTTAAAACACATACAGAAAAGTATAGGTGCCATAAACATTATCGGTAAACCATATCTCATTGTATTATTTACAGGTGAAGCAATACATATAAGCAAAGTTACTATTACAGGTATATTGTAAATAACAAATTTCTTGTCTTTTTTATAAAATATAAAATAAAGCATTACAAGTATATCTGCCCATACGAAGAAACCAAGACTTGAAAATAAACCAATAACAGGCAGCTGTCTTGACTTCATATTAATATCACAAAGCTTTTCTGATGCAGCCTTTAACCCCTCAGGTGCAAAAATCTTATTTTCATCAACACACCCTGACATAAAGAATAAATCCTTATAATAACCAATATTCTCAGGATATAAATATCCGTATATATTATTTAAAGTTGCCTGAATATACACAGTAGGGTGCCTAAAGAACATACTAAACCAAACACCTAAATATTCAGAAAAATCCTCATCTGTTGAATCCTCTTTAAAGCTGTTTTTAACAGGGTCACAAATCTCAGGATTATATAAATCCGGCAAAGAATTATAATCCAATATTTTATCAATTACCTGTCTTTCCTCTGCTGTAACATCATCTCCATAATCTCTTACAAATCTTGCTGTCTGCTGAAAAGGTATTGAATATATTTCCTTTGTATCATCATTTCCAATATCCCAGACATTTTCAATGGCATACTCAACGCTATAGTAAATGCCAAGACCTAAAATAAATGCAATTAAAACTGAAATCAGTGCCTTTGTACACTTTCTCAAATATATTAACAGGAATGGTGCTGTCAACAAAACAACGTAAACACCACTTTTCTTTGAAAATGTAACAAAAAGTATAGTCAATAACCATAGCAAAAGCAAATATCTGTTTTTGGAATCAGTCCATATTCTTTCTTTTAAATCAATAGTCTTAATAATAAGCCAAATCATAAACATAAAATAAAACGTATGATTTGAATCCTTACAAACCGCTGTTGCATTTCTGGGGAAAGCAGGCATAAGTGCAATAATTAAAAATGCAATAAAAATAATTATAACAGGATATTTCTTTTTATATACATAATCCAGAAGCAATGAAACAATAAAGCTTCCATATACAAATTGCAAAAGCACAAAAAGAAAAACTCCGACATTATATGAATTAAAAACATTGTGCCCAAACTCCACAAAACTGCCCCAAATGATTGTCTGTAAAACAGGATGGTGGTTATAAAGGCTTTTATTAAAAAATTCAGACAGCATAACACCTGAGTCAGCATGAATAACAGCAGGATAATCAATAATCAAATATGGCAGCCATAATATCATCAAAATAATCCATATTTTAATTATACTTTTTTCTCCAAGAAATTTTGTTATATTTTTTGATAATTCAGTCATAATTACATTGTTTTTAACGATTTCATCATATCGTTCAATAAATGTAAACAAGGCTCCGATACAGCAATAAAACATTACCGTATAACCTGTCATAAGAGCAATTGATGCAATAAATGCAGAAAAGGAACTGAATATATATCCCCATGAAGCTATCGCCTCATAGCTTTTACCAAACACTACACAAAGAGCAAAAAATATTGCAAGACCAAGTGCAGTTTTTTTCTTACTCTTATTAAGAGCTATAAATTTTGAAGCCATATATATTAATACAACTACAGCTACAAATAAAATTAACCCTTTTTCCATTTCCAAGTGCTGAGGTGAATCAGCAATCATTGGAGTATAAATAATACCATCCTCGGATGTAAATGTAATAACAAAGGGTAACATAGCTAATATTGCACAAATTATATTAAATATAAAGCTAAATTTCTTCTTTTCCATAATAATAAACACATCCTTTAAAAAAGCTCTATACTGAATGTAAAACAATCAATAAAGAGCTGAATTTAACAAAATTACATTACCTTACAATTCTTAACATTAGTCTGCTTAACCAATTCCCCGTCAGACTTATTATTCTTATTAATACAGTTTGTGAATACCATATCTTCACTGTTTTCAATTTCAAAGGCAGGGCCATCAACACCAACAACAGTAACATTGTTAAACTTAATACCTCTTGTGTTGCACATATAGAAGCCCTTTTCCATAACCTCCTCAGCACCTACCAACATTGCAGGAATACCCGGTACAGCATCTTTAGCCATTTCAATATATACATTTTCAAATGTACAGTCCTCAACATACATTTCAGCTAAGCCATAGAAATAACCTGCCGCAGCATTTACGCTCTTACAAGTCATATTAGCAAAATGAAGTCTTCTGAAAGCAGGAGTATCATCAGTAACAGGTGCAGGATTCTTGTCGCAGGTTTCAGGGTCCATACCTCTAGGTCCCCACATATAGTAAAGGTTAGCAATGAATGGACAAAGCACATTTTCCATAATTACATTGTCAACTCTTATATCCTCAACTACTCCACCTCTGAATCTTCTTGACTTAAGTCTGATACCTCTGTCAGTATTTTCAAATACACAGTTGGAAATAGTAACATTAACAATACCGCCGCTCATTTCAGAACCAAGTACAACACCACCATGACCATGTACCATAGTACAGTTTTCAATAACAATATTCTTACAAGGAATTCTCTCCTCTGTATCCTCTGTACCTGCCTTAATAGCTATACAGTCATCACCTACATCAATGTGGCAATTACTAACATGAATATTTGTACATGATTCAGGGTCAATACCATCAGTATTAGGTGAATCATACGGATTGTTAATGGTTACATTATCAATAGTAATATTATCACAAAGTATTGTATTAATAGTCCAGCTTGGAGAATTCTTCAATGTAACCCCCTGAATAAGTACATTCTTACACTCATAAGGTGCTATCATTTTAGGTCTTGGATACTTATTTTCCTTAGCCCTGAATAAATCCCACCAGAACTGACCTTGTCCATCTAAAGTACCTCTGCCTGTAATAGATATATTTTCTTCATTATATGCATTAATAAGAGAAGCATAGCACTCTCTCTTAACGCCTTCCCAACGAGAATTAACTACAGGATATTCCTCAATATCATTAGAGAAAAGAAGCGTTGCACCTGCCTCAACATTTAATTCCATATTACTCTTTAAAAAAATAGGACCTGTTAAATATGTACCGGCAGGAACATAAATTGTACCGCCACCTGCTTCTGCACATTTATCAACAGCATCAGCTATTGCCTTTGTACATAAAGTTATACCATCACCAACAGCACCGCAGTCCAAAATATTTATAATTGCCATTATCACTAACCTCCATATATTATTTACATTTATTGTAACATATTATCAATAGTCTTTGCAACCTATTTTACAATTTAAAGGGAATTTTTACAATAAGTTTGATGAATTAATTTTATATTTTTATATAAAGCAGAAACTAAAAAACTATATTGTAATATTCATCAATTAGTATGTATCTGCATTTATTTTCTTTGCATAGTTTTAAATTACGATTATTTTCTTTTATTAAAAGCTCTTTAGTACAATAACCGTCATAAATACGCTTTTCAATAACATTTTCATTTTCCATAATTTTATCATAATTATTCAATATATAATTTTCACTAAAAATTATACATACATATTTAATATGTATTAAATATTCATTACTAAAATACTCCTTATAGTCAAAAGGAATATAACATCCTTCTATAATAAGATTTTGCTTATTTTCTATCGCTGTTTTAATTATTTCCTTTACTATATTCCATAAATATGGTGTAAGCACATTATCGCTGCTTTCAGGAGACAATTCACAAATCCCGCTTCTAATAAGCCCCATTTTAATATGGTCAATAGATATATATGGAAATTTATATTTTTCCAAAAGTCTTTGAGACAACAAAGTTTTGCCTGTATGGGTGCTTCCTGCTATAAGTATAATCATTTTAAACCTCTTTCAAATAATTAAGTTAAAATTTTCAGTTCAATTCCCAACACACCATATTTACTCTGTTCCTCAACAGAATAATATTTCTCCATATCCAAAGGACTTGCTGTGTCTATATCTTCCTTTAAATAACCGCATTTATCCAATGGTAAATTTTTATACAGTTCATTAAAGCTATCAAACCTGTATATATTAATAACCTCTGTTAAAATCTTTCTATCCAAACTTCTGCAATCAGTAAATTCAATAATATCCCCTATTCCAATATTTTTCCTTTTTTCATCATTAAGTCTAAGCTCTATTGTCTTTTTCCCCGATTTAATCATATTAAAAGGCTCCGTATTTAATTTCATGCAAAATATCATATTTACTCCTATACTACAGCTTATTCATCTGACTTCCGTACCATTTATGAGCACCATCACAAATATTGATTTCAACCTCTTTATTAAATAATCTATAACATTTGTTGGCTATTTCTATCTGTTCAAAAACACCTTCTATTCCTCTTATACCATTTAATTTATCTTCATTGCCTGCTTCAATATAAATTTCCTTTGGAGCAGCCATAGCAAGAATATCCCCCATATCAACAAACCTCCATTGGTTTGGTATAAAATTACATCCGCACCTGTTCTGATAAATTAATGTATCCTTAAAGCTATGGAAAAATCCACTTACAACAGCCTTGCTTATTTTATCCTCCATAACAGCGAGCCATAAAGCACTATGTCCGCCGCCCGAAAATCCACAACAGACAATTTCTTCATAACCCCTTTGATATATATATTCAACAAGACACATATTCTCAAAAAGCATAACTCCCTGTAAGCTCATACCCAGACTTATAAGTGCATTATTTATATCATTGCACTCAGCTTTATTGTCATTATATATACCAATAAGTCTTTCACCTGCTCCAAGCAAATCGGGAATATAAACAGTATAACCTATATCAGCCAGCTCATAGGCATATGTATAGCTAAATCTTTCAATACTGCTTTTATAGCTTTCTGCCTCCTTACCTACCAACCCTTCCTTACCATCACTGCCATGTCCGTGTATAGCAATAGCAGCCTTACCATTTTTATTTTCAGGCTCTAAAATATAAAAAGGCATAGTAAGATTATTCATAGTATCAATTAAACATTCACTTAAAATATAACTATCCTTATTTTCACGGCTAACAACTCTAAAATTTAATGGTACACCATTCATTAAATTTATTCCCATTGCCTCTTTTATTTTATTCTTAGCTATTTCTTTCCATTTATTAAATTCATTGATATTATCCCCTTTAAACCTTAATTCAGGCTCTGTTGGCAGAGAGTTTTTAATAAATTCAAAACCGTTTATATTTAACATATTTTCCTCCTGTAATAAATAAAGGGCTTTTGCAAAGCAAAAGCCCTTTTTATAATATGTATTAAGTATTATTCCTTAACAGCACCCATAGTTACACCGGTCATGAAATACTTCTGGCAGAATGGATAGATAAACATAAATGGAACAATAGATACAATAACGGCAGCACTCTTAAGAGTGTTAGTGTTAATTCTTGTACCTTCACTTGAATCCTGCTTATCCTGGAAAAGGTCTCTTAACTTATACTGGAAGTTATATTTGTCAGATGACTTAATATAAATTACATAATGGAAGTACTCAGACCATGCAGCTACAGCAAAGAATAAACCGATAGATGCAAGCGCAGCCTTTGATAATGGAAGTACAATCTTGATAAATATACCCATTGGAGTACAGCCATCAATTTCAGCAGCCTCAAACAAGCTGGCCGGAATACCTTCAAAGAAACTTCTCATAAGTACTAAGTTATATACATTCATAGATGTTGGTACGATTACAGCCCAAATAGAGTCAAGTAAGCCAACTCTCTTCATAACTAAGAATGTAGGAATAAGACCTGCATTAAATATCATTGTGAAGAGCAAAGCATAACCGAAGAACTTAACACCGGGCATATCTCTCTGAATAAGTACATAAGCACCTAATGTAGAAATTAACAAGCCTAAGAATGTAGTTAATAATGTTGTATAAATAGAAACCCAGAATGGATGATATAATGCAGGGTCGGTTACAATTCTCTTGTAAGCGATTATATTAAACCAAGCTTTAACGGTTTCAGTAGGTCCAATAGTACCAGCTTCTCTGGCAGCCTCAGTTAACTCAGGATCAACTCCATATGGTAATAAGTTAAGACCATATACAGTCTGGTTTATCATAGAGTCACAAAAAATCTTATAAATAGGAATAATCATTATTGCCATTAATGCAATAAAGAAAATTGTGTTGAACAATACGAACCAAGAACGGGCAGCGTACTGTGGATGAAATAAATTGAATTTTTTCTTCATAATTCCTCAATAGCTCCTTCCTTATACAATACCGTATCCTCTAACCTTCTTACTGATAAAATCAGAAGCGGATACAAGAACAAGAGATACAACAGACTTAAATAAACCAATTGCAGTTGAATAACCATAATCGTTACCAACAATACCAACTCTATATACATAAGTCTGAATAACGTCAGATACATCGTAAACAAGTGAGTTGTAAAGTACGAATACAGACTCGAATATATTCATAATCTTAGCAAGGTTAAGAATAAATACAACTAAGATTGTATTCATAAGCGAAGGAAGTGTTATGTAAATAGTCTGCTTAAATCTATTGGCACCATCAATCTCGGCAGCCTCATATAAATCAGGACTGATACCTGATAAAGCAGCTAAGTAAATAATAGTACCCCAACCTGTTTCCTTCCAACGGTTCATAATGTACCAAACCCAACGCCAACAGCTACTTTCTGTCAAGAAATCAACAGGCTTATCAATAAGACCTATATTGTATAATATAGCATTAACAAAACCCATATTACTTGTATCAGCACCTGTTGCATCAGTACCTGCTGATAAGATTAACATAAAGATAGATGCTGCAACTACCCAAGAAAGGAAGTGAGGAAGATAAAGTACAGTCTGTACAATTTTCTTACCCCAAGCATTACCAATTTCGTTAATTAAAAGAGCAACAACAACTGTAAATATAGTTGCAAATACTAAGTTAAAGAAACTTAATATAATAGTATTCTTAAAAGCAGAATGGAATGGGTCAGATGTAAGTAATCTCTGGAAGTTGCCCCAACCAATAGAATAATCAGGACCTGTTCTTAAAGTAATCTGCTTTAACTTGTAAGTTGACCATGCATATCTGATACCAAACATTGGCCAATAGAAGAAAATTGCAAGAATCACAGCTACAGGCAAGAACATAAGATAGAACCATCTGTACTTATACATACGCTGACCTATACTTGGCTCTTTAACTACAACGTGATCAAAATTCATATTATCATTATTATTTGCCATTTTTTAACCATCCTTTCGAGAAAATTTTTACTCAGCAGCTGATGTATCTTCAACAGATTCAGTACCACCGGCTTCAGCCTCTGCAGCAGCTTCCGCAGCTAAGTTAGCATCACTGTTTAAATCCTCAAGAATAGCATTAACATAGTAGCTACCCTTTTCTGCATAGTACTGCATAGCTTCCTCAACAGATGTCTTACCTGTAACGGCGTTAGCAACAACCTGATTCTTAACTACGTTAAGGTCTGCTAAGTTTTCAGAAATCGCATCAGTTACAATTGGTACTGTAGCAAATTCTCTGTTCTCTCTGTACTTTTCAAGAGAAGCTTCAACCATAGGATCAAGAGGAATAGGATCATCCCACTCAGTAATAGTAAGCTCAGGAGCATACATAGACTTTTCAACAGTATTGTCAGGGTCAGCCATGTATGGAAGCGCCTCACAAGTACCGTCCTCATTATACTTATAGTGTACATCCTTTACACCATGAGTAAATAACATCTGACCTTCGCCGCCGTCATGTGAATACATAAGGAAATGCTCAAATATAGCTGCCTTATTAGGTGCATAAACAGACATAGCCATAGCGGTTGGAACTCTCTCTGTATAACCACCTGTTTCTTCGATAGGTGCAATAGGTGTAAGCTGACCTTCATTCATAGATCTCTGAAGCTTTAATGACCACATACCGGCCCAGTAGTTAAATGCACCAACTAAGCCTGAACCAAGCTTATCTCTACATGTAGAAGTTTTGTTAGTTACGATTTCCGCATCAAGCAAACCTTCCTGATAAGCATCACGAAGTCTTGTAATAGCCTCAGCCATAGCAGGCTCAGCAAAACCATCAACATACTTTCCTGTTTCAGAATCCTTGTAGAAATCAGGAGTTGCATCCTGATAGAACTCTCTTAAATATATGTCATATGGAGTTTCTGTGTTAAGAAGACCTGCAGCTGTAATTGGAATAGCACCATTTCCTCTTGCCTTGAAAGCTCTAAGCATTTCAACAAATTCATCATAATTTGTTGGAGCATCAAGACCTGCTTCATCTAACCAATCCTGTCTTACATAAGTAATAGTACCATTACCTGCAGCCATTGGGAAACCATAAAGATGACCATTAATCTTAAGGGCATTTACATAATCCTCATCAACAATACTCTTGCAGTTGGAAGTAGTATTTTCCCAAGCTTCAGTCATATCCCAAAGAGCACCTGAGTTAGCTAATTCAGGATAGTAAGTAGAACCCATTTCGATAATGTCATTAGGCTCCTCACTGGCAAAAGAAAGTGTAACCTTTTCATAATACTTTGCGTGATCAGGTTTTTCAAATGTAAGCTTAATGCCTGTCTGTCTTTCATACTCATCACATACCAACTGAAGACCGTTTTCTTCAGTAATAGTTGTATCAATCATCATTGAAATTTCAGCAGGCAAGTCATCCGGGTCGCCGCCTTCAAGAGTAAAAGAATCATCTTCACTGCTTGAACAGCCTGTAATGCTTGTAACCATAATCATTGATAAACCAAGAGCTGAAACACGCTTTAAAACGTTCTTTTTCATGGAAATCCTCCTTTATTTATATGTTAATTATATATAGCTTAAAATCTGCATATCATTTATACAGACTCCCAAAAACAGAAAACACTCTTTAGTCAATTTGCCGACAATCACCTGTAACTCCTTTTAAAAAACTTCCAAGAAAGCCATCAGCTAACCATCAGCCTATTGTAAAAATTACCAAAGAATGTATCCCAAATAAACAGGTAAACTATATTATTAATCTTTGTAATGATATTATAGCACATATTATTAGTTAATGTAAAGGTTTTTTTCCAATTTTTTTAGCAATTTTAACAACAAATTTGTAATTGAGGTTAAATGTGTAATACATTTTTCCAATATATGTATGGATTTATTGTAAATATTGCATATTTTGTGCAACTTTTCATTGTTAAATATTTGTCATACAAAAAATGTCGGCTTAAAGCCGACATTTTTACTAATGCTGATTACCCATAACCATATCGTGTTCAATTTTACCATAAAAGGTAAGAGTATATATACCAGAAATACCAACCAAGGCATATATAATCCTGCTTATCCATGAATCCATACCACCAAAAAGCGTAGCTACAAGGTCAAACTGAAAAAAACCAATCAATCCCCAGTTAATTGCTCCTATAATTACAAGAGTAAGCGCTGTGTAATCCAATGCCTTCATATTCATAAAAGTCCTCCTCTCTTATAAAATGAACGTATTCAAAACTGCAGTTTTGATAAATATAGTTTCTGCAATACTATAAATTTTATAATTGAAGTTTTTTCATATTACGGTAAATATAAAAAGCTGTCCGAATAAAATTCAGACAGCTTAAAAATTTTAAAATTATTAAAAATATTCGTTTCAGCCCGGACTGAGCACTAATCAATAATCAAAAATTGCTTTCCGGAGGGAAGTTGGATTATTCCTCAACATTTTCCTTCTTTTCAGGCTTTGGCAAACAATCCTTTCTTGAAAGATTAATTCTGTCCTGGTGGTCAATTTCAATTACCTTAACATCAATAACATCACCAACATTTACAACGTCCTCAACCTTTGCAACTCTCTCGTGAGCAAGCTTTGAAATATGAACAAGACCTTCCTTTTCAGGTGCAATTTCAACAAAAGCACCAAAATTCATAATTCTTGTAACAGTACCTTTATAAATCTTGCCAACATGAGGACCTTCATCAATAATCTTAATCATATCAACGGCTTTCTGTATAGCAGCAGCATTAGCAGATGCTACATAAATCTTGCCTTCATCCTCAGTATCAATCTTGTCAACGCCTGACTCTTCAATAATTCTGTTAATAACCTTACCCTTTGAGCCGATAACCTCTGCCATCTTGTCAGGATTAATCTGAACAAACTCAATCTTCGGAGCATATTCTGATAATTCCTTTCTTGGTTCAGCAATAGCTTTAAGCATAACCTCGTCAAGAATGTAATTTCTTGCCTTATGAGTATTCTCAATGGCACCCTTGATAATAGCAGGTGTAAGACCCTGGATTTTCATATCCATCTGTATAGCCGTAATACCCTCGTGAGTACCTGCTACCTTAAAGTCCATATCGCCAAAGAAATCCTCAAGACCCTGAATATCTGTCAAGAGAATAAAGTCATCATCAGTTTCACCTGTAACAAGACCACAGGAAATACCTGCAACAGGTTTCTTAATAGGTACACCTGCTGCCATAAGTGAAAGTGTAGAACCGCAAACACTGCCCTGTGATGTTGAACCGTTAGAGCTTAATACTTCAGATACAAGTCTGATTGCATAAGGGAACTCTTCCTCACTTGGGATAACCGGAAGCAATGCTCTCTCTGCCAAAGCACCATGACCGATTTCTCTTCTTCCCGGGCTTCTTGAAGGCTTAGCTTCACCTACAGAAAAACCGGGGAAATTGTAGTGATGAATATATCTCTTATTTGTTTCAGCCTCATCAAGACCATCTAATTTCTGAACATCTGACATAGAACCAAGAGTTGTAACTGTTAATACCTGAGTCTGACCTCTCTTGAATAAGCCTGAACCGTGAACTCTAGGAAGAACATCAACTTCTGCTGACAATGGTCTGATTTCATCAAGAGCTCTGCCATCAGGTCTCTTATGCTCTCTTAAAATCATTCTTCTTACAGTTTCCTTTTCGTACTTATAAATAGCCTCGCTGATTACTGTCTCAAATTCAACCTCATCCTCATTGCCAAACTGTTCAAAAAGCTTTTCACAGCACTCAGCTTCAATATCGGAAATTCTTTCATCTCTGATCTGCTTCAAATCTGTAAACACAGCTTCTTCCATTCTCTTATCGCCAATTAATTCCTTAATAGCCTCATATAAGTCGTGGTCAACAACGTGCTCTTCATAGCTGTGCTTTTCTCTTCCGCACTCTGCCACAATACCATCAATAAACTTACAGATTTCAATATTCTGCTCATGACCGAACATAATAGCATTAAACATTTCTTCATCTGTTACTTCATCGGCACCGGCTTCAATCATCATAACCTTTTCCTTAGTTGACGCAACTGTAAGGTTCATTCTGCTCTTAGCTTTCTGCTCAGCATTTGGGTTAATAATATACTGACCGTCAATCATACCTACAGAAACAGAGCCTGTAGGACCATAAAAAGGAATATCGGAAATTGAAAGTGCAATAGATGAACCAATCATAGCACATATTTCAGGTGAACAATCCTGATCAACAGCCATAACCATTGCATTAATTGAAACATCATTTCTGTAATCTTTAGGGAATAATGGTCTTATAGGTCTGTCAATTACTCTTGCAGTTAAAATAGCGTGCTCGGCAGGTCTTCCCTCTCTTCTTGTAAAACCGCCGGGGATTTTACCTACGGCATACATTTTTTCCTCATAATCAATAGACAATGGGAAAAAGTCAATGCCTGCTCTGGGCTTTTCTGATGCAGTGGCAGTTACCAAAACTACTGTATCACCGTATCTTACAATACACTCGCCGTTAGCAAGCTCGGCAACTTTGCCAATTTCAACGGAAAGCTCTCTGCCCGCCAAATCCATTTTGTAAATCTTACTCATAAATTTTTTCCTCCTTGATAAAATCATAATCAAAGTGAACACAGGTAATTTTTAGCTTAAAAATACGTTTATAACATAAACCCATAAAACCATAAACCCATTTTTAAACTAAAAATATCACCTATATCACTTTAATAATTGTAAAAACAAAAGCGTGGTGAAGCACCACGCTTTGTCCATAATTACTTTCTTAAACCTAAAGCAGCAATAAGTTCACGGTATGCAACAACATCCTTAGACTTAATATAGTTTAAAAGACCCTTTCTCTGACCAACCATCTTTAAAAGACCTCTTCTTGAGTGGTGATCCTTCTTGTGTTCTTTTAAATGCTCAGTTAAGTGATTAATTCTTTCAGTTAATAAAGCAACCTGTACTTCAGGTGAACCTGTATCTGCTTCATTTCTGCCAAACTTTGCAATAATTGCTTTCTTGTCCATTTTAAAATCCTCCATATAAATTAATAATCTCCTTATGTTAAGAGAAGGTCGGAGATTCCGAACTCTGAACATAGGATAACAACATTTGTGCATTGCACACAGTAGTTATCTTAACACATATATCAACAAATTGCAAGCACTTTTTTGTATAATTTTAACTTTTTTTAATGCCCGTAAAAACATAATCTATGTATTTTATTTTGCTCATTAACCCTATAATAATTACAGAGGAAAACGAGACAATTACAAATGTTATAAAAACCTCTGTAATACTGTGATTTTTAAGTCCCCACCTGTTTAATAAATCTATAATTACATTATGAGATAAATATACACCGTATGATACCGATGCCAATAAGGAAACAGCCTTTGAAATAAGCCTTGGTGCTTTTGAAATTCTATTTAAAATCAAAAACATACTGCATGACAATATTACAACAAATATACTTCTGTAGGACTTAAATGTTTCAGTGTAAAATCCATTATACTCAGTAACAAGCTTTGTTCCCGCAGAAATAAACAATGTTGTGGCTGCAGCTATGTATATAAGCCAGCTATTTGATATTTTAATTTCTTTGTTAAATAAATACCAGCCCAATATAAAATATCCCAGGTAACCGCTTATAAATCCAATATTATTTATAAAACCTATGTTTACGAGAGTCTGTTGTATATCCTCTTCAACTATGCCTCCCAATGTCAATGACAATATCTCAATAAGCCAAAGAATAAGTATATATTTAATTATCCTGTCTTCCGAATTATCAATAAAAGCCTTTAAGGCAGGTGATATTAAATACATAGGTATTAAATAATACATAAACCACAAATGTACTGCCACAGGTCTATTAAAAAATTTAATGATTTCACCGCCGAAATTGCCAAATGTAAGTGCCATATTGCTGTCAGTATAAAGCCTTACCGTAACAGCAATAACAGACCACACAGCCATAGGCACGGCAAGTTTTAAAAGCCTGTTTTTTAAAGTATAGCCTATACTGTATGTATTTTTACTGTTAAGTATAAGAGCTCCCGATATCATAAAAAACATAGGCACACCGCAGGTGGCAAAGGAAGTAAATATATTGGCAATATTCCAGCCTGTATTTCCCATATCAACTCTAAGCCTGTTAGATGCACAATGCAGAAATATAACACAGAACATTGATATAACTCTTATAATATCCAAACCTAAAAATTTATTGTTTTTCACTTTAAACCTCTATAATCTATATTCTTCCAACAGACCTTCTTCTGCATATCTTCTGCATTCAGCCTTGTCCTCTTCAAGCTGACCTTTAAGCTCCTTCATATCAAAAAATCTGCATTCATTTCTTATTCTTTTATAAAAACCTACTACAGCAGTTTTGCCATATACCATTTCATCAAAATCAAATATATGGGTTTCAATCTTTCGTGCTTCTCCTCCAAAAGTAGGATTTACACCAATATTCGACATTCCGGCATAAATTTTGCCGTCAAGAAGCACTCTTGAAAAATATACGCCATCAGGAGGAAGAAGCTTCTTTAAAGGAGGCTCCATATTAATTGTAGGGAAATTCATAACCCTGCCCCTTTCATCACCGTGTACAATTTCACCCATAGCAAAATAAGGCTTATTAAGAAGCTTTGTAACTTTTTCCATATCTCCGTAATTAATAAGTCCTCTAATTCTTGTACTGCTCACTCTTACATCATGAATTTTTACTCTTGGAATACCTATTACATTTATTCCTCTTTCTTCACCAAGCCTTTTAAGTGTGTCAATATTTCCAACTCTGTCCTTACCAAAGCAGTAATTTTCTCCCACAACCAAAACTTTACAGTTTGTTTTCTCAACAAGCAGATTCATAAACTCATTCGGTGACATAGATGCAAACTCACCATTAAAAGGATATTGTATAAGCACATCAACACCTAATCTATCTATTATATATTTTTTCTCATTAACAGAGAACATTGTTTTAAACTCATTATTTTTGCCGAAAAATTCTACAGGATGAGGCTCAAACGAAAAAACAGCACTTTTAAGCCCCTGTTCCTTAGAATATTTAAGTACAGTTTTAATAAGCTCCTGATGACCTAAATGTATGCCGTCAAAATTGCCTAACGTAACTGCTGTTGGTTCCTTTATATTAAATTGTTCTGTTTCTATAACCTGCATAAAAACCACCTTAAATCAACATTGTTATAGGTTTTATAAACTCCCCTGTTGCCTCATAAATACCTACAATCTTTTTATCAAATACAGCCACGGCCTTATCTCTGTCTTTTATATCCTTTTCAGTCAAATAGGCAAGGCTTATTTTATTACCGTTTAATACATATTTTTCCGCCTTTGGACTTATATGTACTATTTTATAATTATTTAATACTTTTTCAATGGGAATTAAAATCTCATTTAACCTGTTATCAGCAACAAGCTCCTTAAAATCATTAATCTTAATGCTGTTTTCAATATAAAAGTTACCGCATCTTGTTCTTGTAAGGTCAGACATACAGCCGCCGCAGCCAAGCCTTTCTCCTATATCTTTGCAAAGAGTTCTGATATATGTGCCCTTTGAACAAAGGACATAAAACTCATATATGTTTTTTTCCAATGCTTTAATATTTCTTATTTCGTAAATGTTTATAAGTCTTGTTTTTCTCTCAATTTCTTTACCTTCACGTGCAAGTTCATAAAGCTTTTTGCCATTTACTTTTATGGCAGAATACATGGGAGGCTTCTGATGATATTCTCCTATAAAGCTGTTAATTGCAGTTTTAACCTCATCAACCGTAGAGTTTACCTCTCTTTTTTCAATAATATCTCCCGAAATATCTTCAGTTGTTGTCGTTACACCAAGCATAAGCTCAGCCTTATATTCCTTAATATCTGCCCCAATATAGTCAGCCAGCTTTGTTGCCTTGCCAACGCATATTGGCAAAACACCTTCCGCGTCAGGGTCAAGAGTTCCCGTATGTCCTGTTTTAATTCTGCCAAGGTGCTTTCTTACTATATTAACAACATCGTGTGAGGTATATCCCTTTTCCTTATAAATATTTATTACGCCAATAATTGAATTATTATCTGTCATCTTATCCCAGTCTTTTTTCAACTTCTTTTATAACATTACTTAAAATATCATTTATATTGCCCTCTGCCGCCGCACCTGCTGCCAGTATATGACCGCCGCCGCCGTATAGAGACGCAACGGCATTTACATCAATATTTTTTGAACGAAAACTTAATTTAACAATATTATTTTCACGCTCACCGGCAAATACGGAAACCTCTGCTCCCTCTGTATTAAGAAGATAGCCCACTATCGCATCAAGATTTTTAGGCGATGCACCGCAGCTTTCCATATCCTCCTTTGTTACATAGGTGTAGGCAATTTTATTTCTAAGCTCCATTTTACTGATTGCTCTTGCAAATATTTTTGCCTCAGTAAGACTGTGTTCCATTAAAAACTTAGTATGAATTTCAGGAGTATCAACACCTAAAGTCACCAGCTTGCCTGCAATCTGATGAGTTCTTTCAGATGTACA
>DBGCRA010000167.1:0-9286 GCA_048359195.1 Candidatus Gallispira sp. | reverse complement strand
ATAGAAAGCTATATTATGGGCGGCAATCAGAGTTGTGAGGTTAAGGGACATATTTATGGCAAGTCAATTACTGACCCTTGCTTGAGCTTTGAGGATACTAAGAAATTACTCCTTGATATGTATCAAATTTTATAATTTTAATTCCAAAAGCTGATGTTAACTATAAAACATCAGCTTTTACATTATGGCTTTGACACCGAATATCATTCGATACTTAACTTATTAAATACACCTGTAATTCACTCCGTCATCCTTTTATTGATTAGATAAGTTACTGACGAATAGCGGATATTGTTATATTCTTTGGACCGGCAAAGTGCTATGTGCACGAAGTGAGTATAGCAACAGGAAGTTTTAACTTCCTGTAATATCGAATTATTTTCTTTTTTACAAACAAAGATTGAATTTTATTTAAAAACTTAATATTTTGTCAAAATTTTTTGTTTTTTTTTATATTCGTTGACATAATTCTATTTTCTGTATATAATTATTTTTAGAGAGGTGTTTTTGGGATAAGGCAAAATTTTTAAAAGATAAATTAGAAACAAAAGTTAATGGTTATGACTTAAATGAAGCTGAAAAACTGCTTGATTGCCTTAGAAAACTCAATGAAAAAGCCCGGAAATGAATAAAAAAGAGTGTAAGCTCTGCAACAGCCTACACTCAAACGAAGAATTTTTAAAAAGTTGAAAAATCCTCTAATAAAATTATATCACATATTGTATAAATTTGTCAAAAAATGTTTGACAAATTTTACAACTAAAAGGAGGATTTCTAATGAGTAAATTTAATTTCGGCAAATGGGACAGTTCTATCCATTCCAACTACGAGCAGCAAAACAGAATTAATGATGCGAAAGATAATAACTTTCACATCACGCATTTAGACCACATCAGTAAAACCGGAAAAATTACAGAAGGTGAAAATGAGTTTGAAGTAACCTTAGATTCTTGTACTTGTTCTGACTTTGAAGAAAGGCAATTACCTTGCAAACATATATATAAGCTTGCAATGGAGCTTAATGAATTTAACGACAATGATTCCGGTAAAATATCTTGTAATGACAATATAGACTTAGTAAATAATAAGTTTTTGACCAAAAAAAATATATTAATTTATTCAGGTATTGTCCTGATCACTTTTATTTTGACATTTTCGATTACCCATAGTTATTATAGCAGTAAATATGATAAACTTGTTTCAAAATACACTGATATTGTAGACAAAAAAAATTCAGTTGACAAAGAATTAAAAGAATTAAAAGCCAAATATAAGTCCACAACTGTTGCTACAACAGAAGCTACTACTCAATCTACAACTGCAGAAACAACTACAACTGAAGTTACAACGCAAGCTCAGCCAACATCATATCCTGAAGGTATGTATAAAGTAGGAGTTGACATTCCTGCAGGAGAGTATGTTGCATATCCTACTTCAAATAAATATAAAGGCTATTTTTGCATATCTTCTGATGCTAATCAAGATAATATAATAACCAATGATAATTTCGGAGGACAAAGATATTTTTCAATAAGTGAGGGGCAATATCTTGAATTAAACAGATGTGAGGCATATAAACAGTAAATAAAAATCACACCGCTACCAAAGCGAACTTTAAATATACTATAAACCTCGGGTATCCTGAAGTTTAATATAATATCCCTGAACAAAATAATTATATTACTATTTTTAGCAAAGAAAAAAGGTTGTATAATATTGGGTGTGGTTATAAAAATCACACCCAATATTTTTTAGAGACCGTTTCATATTTTGTGTAAACTGAAAAACTGATGTATATGGGTTGGAGTTGCCATACTTCAACCCTTGTTTATGTTTTACCGCAAAATGCAGCATTTTCAGCAAGCTGTCATCGGTAGGAAATACAAATTTATTTTTTGTTACCCTGCGTAGCTGACGATTGAAGCCCTCAACTATATTAGTGGTATATATAATTTTACGCACTTCTGTTGGATACTTAAAATAGGTTGACAACGCAGCCCATTTTTCTCTCCACGATTTGGAAATTGTTGGATATTTATCGTCACATTTTTCTGCAAAGGCATCCAATTCCAACAAAGCAATATCCTATGTAGTTGCAGTGTAAACCCGCTTTAAATCATCCATTAATGCCTTTATATCCTTATATGATACAAACTTTGTTGTGTTCCGTATTTGGTGTATTATGCAATGCTGTATTTCTGTTTAAGGAAAAACCGCTGATATTGCCTGCGAAAATCCTGCAAGTCCGTCAACATAAGCTATAAGAATATCTTTAACTCCTCGGTTCTTTAAACCGTTAAGTATTGAAAGCCAAAACTCAGCACTTTCGTTTTCTCCGACATACATACCCAAAACATCTCGTCTTCCGTCAAGGTCAATGCCGAGAGCTATATAAACAGCTTTCTTAATTAAGTATATTAAATCACCTTTTGATGGGCAATGATTTTTATCAAACCTATAATCAATCCAATACTTTTTATTCAAATATGCTATCTTTTCAGTTCTGCTATAATCATCAAAAGAAAGTATTATGGGTAATTCTTTTATGAGTTCTCTGGTAACAATATTATCCTCTAATTTAACTAAAATTTCCTTATTATCAAAAGTCAGTTTAATATTATCCATATAATCACCTACTATTTCACTAAGCTTATTTTATTTCAGCACCAACGCACAATATAAATATCCTACATACAAAACCGCCTAAAAACAATAATAGATTGATATAATTGTGCCGTACAATTGTCTGCCTCCGAACGATAAACCGAAAATTCTTTTATATAAAGCCCCTATTTTGTTTCAGCTTCCTTTGCTGCCTCATAGGCATCTGCCGCTGTATTTATGGCATTCATGGCATTTAATGTTCTTGGATAGCCATTATAAGGAACACACAATAAAACTGCTGCAAGCATCTGATCTCTTGTATTTCCTACAGTAAGATTGCCGTTTGTATGACTGCCTATTTGACTTTCACATCCACCATTTGCAGTAAGAACAGAAAGAGTTAAAATTTCTCTTGTTTTAACATCAAGAGTTCCTCTAGTATAAAAATCTCCAAAGCATATACCTGAGAGATATTCGGTAATAACCTTTTGACTGTCAGCCATATCATCTGTAATTGTACCTATTTCAGGACCAAATATTGAATGCTGAACCTCTAAGCCCTTTTCATATCTGTTATTCTCCGTAACAGTTGCCTGAGATTTTACGGTTGAAATTTTTCTTTCCTTAAAAGCCTCATCTACGGACTCCATAGCACTTAAAGCTTTTGTATATCCGCAGTATGGTGCAGCCTGATAAACTGCTTCCTTAATTTCAGCAGGTGATACACCTTTGTCAAGTACTGTAAAGGTCTGCTCCTTAATCTGAGTGTATGCCTGCAAAGAGGTCATTGTTGATAATATTACAAGCTGTTGGGTTTTTGTATCCAAATGCTCATTAATATAATCACTTCCGTAATGCTCCATCATATCTGCCAGCTCCTGACCATTGCCTAAAGACTTAGCATAAGCATTTACAGCAGGCATAACACCCATAGTTAACAATACCGTCATAGATAAAATTCTCTTAAAAATTGATTTCTTCATAGTTTTTCCTCCTTAAAAAATTTGCTGAGTTTTATTTTTAATTTCATAAATGATATAATCCAGACTATCCAGACTTTTTTGTTTTTTGTGGATTTCATCCAGCAAGTCACATCTGCACAAGTTTAAAAGTTTAATCTGTTCAGCACTTTCTCCGGTACGATTAAATATTAAAAACCGCTTTATATTCTCTAAACTTAACCCACTGTCATATAGAGTACACATAGTACTAAGCCGTTTTAATGCAATGTCATCAAACTCTTCCAAAGTTGTTATAAGCCCATTTTTTTCAAAAGCTCTCAACTTATCAATGTCAATCTTATAACGTATGCTTGGCTCATTAATTGTCAACATTTATAACCTCCTTACAAAAAAATATAAGTGCAGCGAGAACTTGTTTCTCACTACACTTATATAATAAATCAAAATATTAAAAATGTAAAATACCTATATTTCATCATCATCCATACATAAATTGCATTGAATATGCTCTATGAATTTTGTTACAGCCAAGCTGAAAGGTTGATGTTTTTTCCATGCCAAAACAGATGTGGTAATTCTTTCAGGATATAACGGTCTGTATGTAACCTTAGATTTGTCCAGAAAGGGCATTGAGCCTTCAATTATCAAAGCATAGCCCAAACCCTGCTCAACAAGAATGGAAGCATTGGTAGAAAGATTACTTGAAGCTACAATATCCAATTCATCCATATACCCTCTGAACCAGCTTTCAATTTCATTTCTGATACTCTGCCTCTTTGTCATTATAAGGGGCAGCCTGCTTAATTCTTGGGCGGTAATATACTCCTTTTTCGCCAACTGGTCATCAGCTCTCATTAATACTACCCAATTTTCTTTAACATTTAGGCGAATAAAATCATATTTTTCAATTTCAACAGGCTCAATCAAAATACCAATATCCGTTACACCATTGTCGATACGCTGTTTTATATGGTCTGCATTGCCTGTGTATAGATCCAAATGAACATTGGGGTGTTTTTTCTTAAAGGACATAAAAAGCTCTGTTATCAGCTTTACCGATTCCAGCTCACCACAACCAACAGCTATTTCACCGTCTATAAGCTGCTCACTCTCTGAAAGCTCCCTCTCAGCCTTATCCGCAAGCTCAACAATTTCACTTGCTCTCCTGCGGAACAGCATTCCCTCATCGGTAAGAGCTATTCCTTTTTTACCTCTTAGTAAAAGCCGGACACCTAAATCCTCCTCAAGCTTTGAAAGCTGACGGCTTAATGTGGGCTGGGTAATATGCAGAATATCCGCTGCCCTTGTTATATTTTCTTCTCTGACAACAGTTAAAAAATATTTAAGAACTCTTATGTCCAAAACTATTCCTCCTTTGTATTGTTATATAATAAAAATACAATATTTTTGTGAACAATACAAGAAAAAAATAAAATCAATTCATTTTACGATTGATTTTATTTTTTATATACCTCTTCAACATTTAAATTTATCTGCATTCAGTGTTTTAATTACTTTCGCCGGATTTCCTGCCACTATCGTATTTGCCTCAACATCATGAGTTACAATACTTCCTGCACCCACAATTGCATTTTCTCCAATTGTAACACCCGGAAGTATAATCGCACCTGTTCCAATCCAAGTGTTCTTACCAATATGTACATCCTTAATTGTAATTATCTTTCTGTCATAAAAATCATGATTATTGGTGACAATTGATACATTCATTGCAATCTGTGCACCATCTTCTATATATACTTCTCCTGCTGACATACAGCGAAAATATGGATTAATGGAAACCCTATTCCCAATATGAATATTTTCTGCAATATTCATATATAATGGTGCCATAATGTAGCAATCTTTTCCAATACCCCCGGTAAATAATTTTTGTAAAAGACTATTGTATTCATCCGTAAACGGCACAGAATTATTCAGCTTAAACAATACCTCAGCAGTTCTCACTACCTCCCTGAACCGTGCTTCATTAGTTTCGCTTAAATCCAGTCTGCGTTCTTCCACTTATTTCACCTCATAATTTCAGCCTTATTTTAATTTGCCGTATTCTTCGTCACTGACAGGTTCAAGCCACTCATTAGAGCTGTCCTCTGCAGGAACCTCTATTGCAATGTGAGAAAACCAACTGTTTGGACTTGCACCATGCCAATGCTTTACTTCAGGTGGAATATTTACAACATCCCCGGGATTAAGCTTTTGAGGTTCCTTGCCCCACTCCTGATAATAGCCTGTACCTGCTGTACATAGAAGTATCTGACCACCCTTATGATGAATGTGCCAGTTATTTCTGCAGCTTGGTTCAAATGTAACATTAGCAACAGGTACTCTCTCTGTTGTAAGCATTTTTAAATAACTCTGCCCAATAAAATATTGTGCAAAAGCATCATTCTTTTCTCCAACGGAAAATATCTGTTTAAAATCTTTAACATCCATAATCATTCTCCTTTATTTCTTATTAATTTAGTTCCATAATAGGTTATAAACACCCATAACCCCATCATAGTCAAATATTGGAATATAACCAAAAAACCACTTCTTTCAAAGTCGAAAAACACAAATTCATTTCTTAAAAGCATATATGATAATATACCGTTATCATAAAAAGAATAAGCTCCGTATATTGCAATAACAGCCGATATTATTTTCAAAGCCACAGAGTTTATGTTAAGTCTTTTTATCATTGCCATTATCATTCCCCAATGCATACCAAGATGTACGCTCATAAGTACAAAGCACCAATAAACCGATACCAAATGAATTTTTCTGGCAAGTGCCATACTAAAGCCTAAATCAATAAAGCTGAAAGTATAGAGTGACATAACAATTCCGCTGACCATTGCTCCAACCATAGCCATAAGCATAACAATATTTAAAAAGATATGAATAAATCTCAATGTACTATATTTACCCTTAATCAGATTTTTGTACCACCTTATATTAAGGATATTGTGGAGCAAAAATAATACAAGCATTGATGCTCCAAGCCATTCGTGCGCCTTTTGTCCTGTCACTTGAAAAGCCATAAGCAAAATTAGAATTAAAGTCATAATAATATCAATTATGATTTTTACTATAAATTTAAACTTCATATTAATATCCAAGCTCACTTAACCATTCACTTATATCATTTTGAGCGTTTTCGGCACTTGAGCCGCTTACTGCAAGACCATTTTCCACAACATCAGCATTTGGCTCAAGATTCTTAATTGCATCAATAGAATCACAAAAGCCACTGCCTCCTGATGTACAGAACGGAATAATTGTCTTGCCTGAAAAATCATATTCATCAAAGAAGCTGTACATTGCCATAGGCATATCATACCACCATGTTGGATAGCCCACAAATATTGTGTCATATTCATCTAAATTTTCAATATTACTTACCAATTCGGGGCTGGCATTTGCTTCGACCTCAGCCTTACCCTGTTCAACGACTTCATCATAATCAGCAGAATATTTTTTTGCTGTAATTATTGAGTAAAGCTCTCCGCCGGTTCCCTTTGCAATCATATCCGCAACAACACCCGTATTGCCTGTGGTTTTGCCATTCCATAAATTTATGCTTGCTGAAGTAGATGCCTCAATATTATCAGGCAGTGCAGCATTTTCTCCATAAGAAAAATATGCAACCAAAATCTTTTTATTTTCGTCAATTTCAACATCACCTGTACTCTCTGCTTTGCTTTCCGCTATTTCCGTAATAACCTCTGCACTATTTTGCTCTGTTTGCTGCAAATCGGCATTATTTTCTCCACAGGCTGTCACCAAAATAACCATAGCAGCAGCCAAAAACACTGTAATATATCTTTTCATTTAAAATTCCTCCATTTTAAATATATATTGTAAGAAATTCTCTGCTTTTAATAAGCTTCCGCCCACGACTTTAATTCGGATTCCGAAAGTCTGCCATTCAGCATTTTTCCTGCAACAAGATTTGCCCCACTGCAGCTTTTTTGAAGCTTTGAATTGGTATTTCCCATGCCGCTTCCGCCTGATGTTGCAAAAGGAACAATTGTCTTACCTGTGAAATCATAGCTTTCCAAAAAAGTATTTATAATTGTAGGAGCTACATACCACCAAATAGGAAAGCCTACAAAAATAACATCATAATCTTCCATATTAGATAATTTACCTGCAATAGCCGGACGGTAATTAGGGTCATTCATCTCGATTGAACTGCGTGATTTTTTATCCATCCAGTTTAAGTCAGCTTCCGTATATGGTGTTTCAGGTTTAATTTGATAAACATCGGCACCTGCTGCCTGAGCCAATTTCTTAGCAACGCTTTCCGTTACACCGCTTGCACTGAAATATGCCACTAACTTTTTACTCATAAATTTTACCTCCTATATAAAATAACAAATTATAAGCTCTCTTTTAAAATATTTACTACTTCATTGTGTTCCAAAACCTTATAACCATCTGTCAGAATAATTGTAGCATTTGCTATTCCTTCAAGCATATCCTCGGTTACTCCAAGCTCTGTAATATTCATTACAAGACCAAGCTCCTTCATCCAACTTTCCATGGCACTAAGACCTTCAAGTGCAATCTGCTCATCTGTTTTTCCTGTTGCATCTACATTCCAAACATTAACAGCAAATCTCTTGAACTTATTAAGTCCATAAGGCATTATATATTTGTAATAAGGAAGTGAAACTGCTGCCAATGTCATTCCATGGGTAGCATTTGTATAAGCACCTATTGCCTGACCAATCATATGAACCATCCAGTCAGTTGATTTTCCCTTTGCAACAAGAGTATTAAGTGCCCATGTAGCTGTCCACATAATGTTGCTTCTTGCCTCATAGTCCTGAGGATTTTTATTTGCAATAAGACTTGAATAAATAAGAGATTTCATAAGCCCTTCACTTATATAATCACTTGTATTATCATCATCTCCTGAAAAATACTGTTCGCAGATATGATTGAAAATATCATATATTCCCGAAACCATCTGGTAATGAGGAAGTGTCAGAGTATACTTTGGATTTAATATAGAAAACCTAGGCATAATATTCTCATCTGCAAATACATGACCAATTTTCATCTTGCTCTCATGGTTTGTAATAACTGCTCCGGCATTCATCTCAGAGCCTGTTCCAACCATAGTAAGCACACAGCCTACAGGAATTATCTCACATTCAGGCTCCTCAAATTTCACATAATATTTCTCCCATGGATCCTCATCACAATTAACAGATACAGAAACTGCCTTGGAATAATCGCATACAGAACCGCCGCCTACTGCTAAAATCAAATCTGCATTATGTTTTCTTGCAATCTCTATACCTTCATATAATTTATCAAGTGTAGGATTTGGCATTACACCCGAAATCTCTGCAACATTCTTACCGGTTGCTTTTAAAATAGCCATTACTTCATCATAGATACCGTTCTTTTTAATTGAGCCTCCGCCATATACTAATACTACATTATTTCCGTACTTTGAAAGCTCTGCATTCAGATACTGTAAAGAATCATCTCCAAAATATAATTTAGTTGGGTTACAATAAGCAAAATTTCCTAACATTTGTTAATCCTCCTTAATTTTATATATATACATTATATCATCAATAAATCTATATGTAAAATACTTATATTTTATATATATCTATACATATTTTGCATACTAAATTCTAAAAAACCATATTGTTTATTGCGGTTGTATAATATTTGGTGTGGTTATAAAAATCACACCA
>DBGCRA010000166.1:0-2808 GCA_048359195.1 Candidatus Gallispira sp. | reverse complement strand
AACAGAAAGCGAGGTATAAATTATGTTTAGATTAGAAGATTTTATTTTAAAAACTATTAAAGGTATGATAGGTAATGAACCTGATTACAGGGTGCAGGAGTATGCTTTAAGCTGGTATAACAGAGGAAAACTGACAGAGGAAAATCTTGCTGAAATTGAAGGCTTGATTGAAGAAAAGAATAGCATTGTGGAGGAAGACATAACGGAGGGTTCAGTTGATGAATAGTATAATAGTAGCCCTCATAGGGCTTGCAGGCAGTGCCGTGGGGGCTGCGGCAGGAATATTGTTAAATACTAAGCTGATAACATACAGACTTGAACAGTTAGAAAACAAAGTAAATAAGCACAATAATATTATTGAGCGCACATATAACATTGAAGCAAGACTGGATGTTGACGAAGAAAAAATAAAGGTTGCTAATCATAGAATAGATGACCTTGAAAGTAGTAAACCGTCAGGCGAGGTAAGCGATAATAAATTTTACAGGGAGGATTGATATTATGAATAAATGGTTAAAAGCGGCAGGAGTAAGAGCAATAAAGACAATGGCACAGACAGCTATTGCAATGATTGGCACATCAGTCGCATTAGACGAGGTAAATTGGATAATGGTTTGCTCTGCAACAGTGTTGGCAGGAGTGTTATCATTACTTACATCAGTTGCGGGCTTGCCTGAATTGGAGGATTGATTAAGATGAGTAGAGACATTACGATGTGCCATCCTGAACTACAGGAAAAGGCAAGTAAGCTAATAGCGGAGTGCAAAAAGCAAGGTTTAATTGTTAAATTAGGTGAGTGTTTTAGGAGTGTAGCTGAACAGGATGCTTTATATGCACAGGGCAGGACAACAGCAGGCAGTATAGTAACATATGCTAAAGGCGGCTCTTACGGTTCAATGCATCAATGGGGAGTTGCCTTTGATGTTATTCGTAATGATGGTAAGGGTGCATATTATGATAATGACGGTTGGTTTAGTAAGGTTAGCAAGGTCGGCAAGGCTTTAGGCTTGGAGTGGGGCGGTGACTGGACCGATCCTGTTGATAAGCCACATTTTCAGCTGCCACAGTGGGGAAGTACTCCTACTAAGCTTAAAAAACTGTATGGTAATGTTGAGAATTTTAAAAAGACGTGGGAGGCAGACGATATGACAGAAGCAGAAGTAAAAACAATTGCTGCAAAGGTTGCAAATGATATGATTTATAAGTATGTTACAAGTAAACAGGAGGCTGTTTATAATACTGTTGATGAGCTTCCAAAATGGGGCAAGGCTACGGTTAAAAAACTTATACAAAAGGGGATTTTACAGGGCAGCAATACAGGGCTTGATATTAGCTACAGCCTTTTGAGATTACTTGTAATTAATGACAGAGCAGGGTTATATGATTGATTTTTGGGGTATGTGGCTTGGGCTGCATACCCTGTTTAACATTTATCTTTACTTTATCCTTATAAATATGCCTCGAATTTTATTATAAGGAGATGTTAAACTATGAATAGTTTTATTTGTTGGATTGGTGGCAAAAAATTGTTAAGGAAGGACATCATTAATAATTTTCCGTTTGATATTGACAGGTATATTGAAGTGTTTGGTGGTGCAGGTTGGGTACTATTCGGCAAAGAGCCACATAAGTTAGAAGTACTTAATGATATAGATGGAGAACTTATTAACTTATATCGTTGTATTAAGTATCACGCTGAGGCTTTGCAAAAAGAACTAGAATATATGCTTGTATCTAGAGAGCAATTTTTTGATTATCGTGATAAAAGTTTAAATGGAATGACAGATATACAGAGAGCAGCAAGGTATTTTTACATAATTAAAGTGAGTTTTGGAGGAAATAAAGATAACTTTGGTGGGAAAAATATAAATGTTGTAAATGCAGTAGATTATTTGTCTAAAATATCGGAAAGACTTAAAAATGTTGTTATTGAAAATAAGGACTTTACAAACATTATAAAAGTATATGACAGACCTAAGGCATTATTTTATTGCGATCCTCCATATTTTAATACTGAAAAGTATTATACTGCTGCGGAATTTGGACAAGAACAGCACATACAGCTTAGAGATATACTTAGTAATGTAAAAGGTAAGTTTATATTAAGCTATAATGACTGTGATTTTATAAGGAAGCTGTACAAAGATTACAATATAATTAAGGTTGAAAGGCAGCATAATTTAAAAAGTGACGGAAGTAGATTTAAGGAATTGATAATAAAAAATTATTGATATAGTCATAAAATATCAAATAACGATATAATATAACTATAAAAAATATAAATATACTTACATATATTGTTATACTTACATTGAGGTATATTTATATGATAAAAATTAATTTGTCAGATTTATTGGGGAAGAAAAAAATGTCACAAGCCGAGCTAGCAAGGAGAACAGGTATTCGCCCAAACACTATCAATGCTTTATATCACGAATATGTAAAGTATATTAATAAAAGTGACTTGGATAAAATTTGCGAAGTATTGGAATGCGACCTTTCTGAACTTATTAAGTATATCCCTAATAAAGAGAAAAATACTCTCTAAAATATTATTTTAGAGAGTATTTTTATTGCAAAAATTAATTGAATATGGTATTATAAGTATTATTACCTGCTATGGTAATGATTTTTTGTTGTTTGAGGGTGTAGCTTCGGCTGCACTCTCTTTTTTTAATTATTTACAATTTGTTTACAATACACCTATTGACGTATACGTCAATAGGTGCTATAATATAATTGTAGCAAAGATAAGTTACAAAACAACAAAAAACATTAAAATTTCAGGAGGTAATAAAATGAAAGAAT
>DBGCRA010000165.1:0-6961 GCA_048359195.1 Candidatus Gallispira sp. | reverse complement strand
AAGCAAAGTGCTATGCGAACAAAGAGAGCATAGCCATAGGAAGTTTTAACTTCCTATAATAATACTTATAAAAAAGAATCTGCCTGACTTCTCAAGCAGATTCTTTATTTTTATGCCTTAGCGGTATTTACCTTTTCAGTAAGAGCCTTTAAGCCGCTTATTGAAACGATAATACCAAGTATAAATAATGCAATGGCAAAGGCAAGCTGTAAAATATCGCCGCCCATATTAGTAGTTGTTACAGTAACAATACCCATAAGCTTAGTATAAATTGTAATACCAAGGGCTGAAAGTGTAACTAAGAGCATAATGACCATTGGAATCCAGAGCATCCAACCCTGTCTGTTGGTTTTCTTAAAGAATACTGCACAGGCAATAAGAGCAAGAGCTGATAATAACTGGTTAGCTGAACCGAATAATGGCCATATATCCTTATAACCAACCTTAGCAAGGGCGAAAGCTACTGCTAAAGTGATAATAGTTGAAAAATATTTGTTGGTACAAACTTTAGTGATGCCGCTCATATTTTCTTCGTCAGTATCTGCATCAAGGAAAAATTCCTCAAATGCAAGTCTTCCTACTCTTGCAACAGAGTCAAGAGATGTAAGAGCAAATGCTGAAACTGAAAGAGTAATAAGTGTCATACTAATGTTTTCAGGTATACCCAATTTAACAAGGAAGCTTGCAACGCCTGTTGCAAAAATAATAGGCTGAGTCATATCGGGGATAACGCCGCCCTTGGCAACAGCACCCACTGCAATAAGTGCGATAACGGCAAGCATACTTTCCATAAGCATTGCACCAAATGAAACAGGAAGCATATTCTTTTCATTCTTAATCTGCTTTGATGCAGTACCTGATGAAACCAATGAGTGGAAACCTGAAACAGCACCACATGCAATAGTAACAAAAAGATATGGGAAAATAGTTTGACCGCCTACATTCCAACCGTTAAAGGCTGAAAGTTCCATAGTAGGATTAGCAATAAGTACACCTACAACTGAAGCAATAATCATTGCAACCAGTAAGTAACTGTTAAGGTAATCTCTTGGCTGGAGTAAAATCCAGACAGGAGCAATGGAAGCAATAGCTATGTAAATAAATATAATTATATGCCATGTACCTGTACTTACATATATAGGTAAAATAAGACCGACAGCAATGCAGGCAACCAATATAAGAATAGCTATAATAGTATTTACCCACTTGTTTGCCTTGCTTTTTCTAAGGTATACACCAAGAGCAACAGCAGCAACAATGAAAAGGCAGCTTGTTGTAGCTACCTGACCGTTTGCAAGAACTGTAGAACCATCAGCTGCAAAGCCGTTAAATGTGTTACATACAACATCGGCAAATGCTGCAACTACAAGTATTGAAAATAACCATGTGAAAATCATAAAAAGCTTTTTACCGATTTTACCAATGTAGAGTTCAATAATGTAACCAATAGTTCTGCCTTTGTTTTTAACGGAAGCATACATTGATGCAAAGTCCTGAACTGCACCAAAGAATACACCGCCGATTAAAATCCAGAGTAAAACAGGTACCCAACCGAAAATTGCTGCCTGAATAGGACCGTTAATGGGACCTGCTCCGGCAATTGATGCAAACTGATGTCCAAATACTACGTTAGTATCAGCAGGAACATAGTCTACACCGTCTTCCATTTCATAGGCAGGAGTTTTTGCATTTTCATCAATACCCCATAAATTAGCAAGGTATCTGCCGTAGATGAGGTAAGCTCCGCCCAATACGATGATTGCTATAATCATCATAATTAAACCGTTCATAGTTAATTCCTCCTTTTAGTTAAAATATAAACGATATGAATAATTTTACATCTTTTTTTACTAAAATACAACAAAAATTTAAAATTTTATAAAGTTTTTCTTAAAAAAATAATAAAATCCTATGCTTTATATTGTGTTGTACTGAAGTGGTGACGATTATTATTAATTTAACTCGAATTTTCAAAGGGGAAATATATGATGATTTTACCTTACTCATTGTAGGTTGAACGGTAAAAAGAGTCACTTATGTGGCTCCTTTACTATACAAACATATTTACAAATTGCAACAATAATGTATAATATTTGTAAGCAAGAGGGAATGACGGGCGGTTGTTCCACCTCCTATTCTGAAAAGAAGGGAGGGAGATATTATGAATGATGAAATCTTATATTTGACTTTGTTAATTGTCATAATTATCTTAATAAAAAAATAATCGCCCTATCCAGCACATAGGACGATTACATAAAATAACGTTTAATGTGTGAGGTAACAACCGCTAAGGTTGCTCCCTTTTGTAATTTAATGATAGCATAAATTTTTTATGCTGTCAAATATTTTTTATAGAGGCACTTTGTTTAAGTAGTTATGTTAAATAACTTCTTGGCACTGTGCCTTTTATTATGAAAAAAGGGGGATTTTATGGCTCTGCAGGTTATTACAGCAATAGCAAAGTTAAATCAGTGGTCAAAAGGTGTTATTACATATGATAAAGGGCTATAGGATATGTGGCTTGGGCTGCATGTTCTGTTTTTTGAAGCAGAAGTTGAAAAACTATTGAAAGTATGTCGTAAGCTGATTTTTTAAATATTAATTAATTTAAAATCAGGCAAAAATTATTGATAAGGCTTTTACAATAAACTTGTTAAAAAATTTATTAAAAACTATTGACAAAGTTTAGCCCTTGTGGTATATTATATTTAAAGTTAGCACTCGGATTGAATGAGTGCTAACAAAATGAAATTACGAGGTGATAATATTGAAGCTTAATGACAGAAAAATTAAAATTTTGGAAGCCATTATCACCGACTATATTGCTACAGCAGAGCCTGTTGGCTCACGAACTATAGCTAAAAAATATGATTTGGGTATTTCACCTGCCACTATTCGTAATGAAATGAGTGACCTTGAGGAAATGGGGCTTATTGAACAGCCTCATACTTCAGCAGGGCGTATACCCTCACAAACCGGCTACAGAATGTATGTTGATAATATGATGCATTCAAGAGAACTGACAAGTGATGAGGTTGAATTCCTTAAAAATGCCATTTCCTTTAATGTAAACAGAGTTGAGTATCTTATGCAGCAGACTGCTAAGGCCCTTTCAATGCTTACAAGCTACACTACAGTGGTTACAGAGCCTAAAAGCAGCAAGATAAAGATAAAGCATATTCAGCTTGTGCCTGTTGATTCAAATGCTGTTGCGGCAGTTGTTGTAACAGATAATAAGACTATTAAGAATCATATTATAAAGGCTAAGGCAGTACCTGATATGGATGGGCTTTACAGTATTTCAAATGAAATTAATAATATTATAAGAAACTATTCATTGGATGATATTGACAGAGCTGCTGCTACAGGGCTTATTAATAAGTATTCCGATTATCAGGAGCTTATAGCTAAGGTATTTAAGGCAATTATTTCAACGGTACAGCAGGAGGAAGATGTTCACCTTTATACAAGCGGTGTCAGAAATCTTTTAGGTTTTCCTGAATTTAGTGATATTCAAAAGGCTAAAAATATTTTTCAGGCCTTTGAAGAAAAGGATTTGCTCATAACCCTTTTAGGTAAGGGTGATGATACAGCTGCCGACAAGATTCAAATTCTTATAGGCGGTGAAAACAATATGGAGGAGTTGAAGGATTGCAGTATTGTCAAGGCAAATTACAGATTTGGAAACAATTCAATAGGCAAGATTGGTGTAATTGGTCCTACCAGAATGAATTATTCCCAGACAGTGTCTGTACTTGATGAAATTGTTAAAAAGCTTGACAGCATAATTGATGCTATGCTTAACAATGGAGATGATGGAGGTTATGATGGATAGCAATTTGGATAATGAAAAGATGGAAGAAACTGTAGATAACACAGAGGAAGCTGTTGAAACTGCTGATACTGTCGAAAATACCGAAACCGTTGATACAGAAGCAAGTGAAAAATCAGAGGAAGAAACTCTTGAGGAAAAACTTGTAAAAGCTGAGGAACAGGTTAAGGAAGCACAGGATAAGTGGTTAAGACAGCTTGCTGAATTTGAAAATTTCAGAAAAAGAACCAATCAGGAAAAACAGGGAATGTATAACAATGGTGTGAGAGATACTATTGAAAAGTTCCTTCCCGTTGTAGATAATTTTGAAAGAGCTGTTGCGGCAACAGAGGATAAGGAAAGCAGCACTTACAAGGGTATTGAAATGATTTTAAAGCAGATGCTTGAGGTTATGGCTGCTATTGGTGTTGAGGAAATTCCGGCAGAGGGCGAATCCTTTGATCCAAATGTTCATGCAGCGGTAATGCATATTGAGGATGAAAGCTGTGACGAAAATGTCGTAGTTGAAGTTTTCCAGAAAGGTTATAAACATGGGGATAAGGTAATCAGACCGGCTATGGTTAAGGTTGCAAACTAACTCGGACTAAAAATATTAAAAAGGCATATATATTATTTAATTTTAAAAGGAGAGAGAATAATGGGAAAAATTATTGGTATTGATTTAGGTACAACAAACTCTTGTGTAGCTGTTATGGAAGGTGGTCAGCCAACTGTTATTGCAAATGCAGAGGGTGAGAGAACTACTCCTTCTATTGTAGGTTTTACTAAGAGCGGAGAAAGACTGGTAGGTGAAACTGCCAAGCGTCAGGCTGTTACCAATGTAGACGGTACAGTTATTTCAATTAAAAGACATATGGGTGAGGATTACAAGTTTACTAACGACGGTAAGCAGTATTCTCCACAGGAAATTTCTGCTATGATTCTTCAAAAATTAAAGAAGGATGCAGAGGCTTATATCGGTGAAAGTGTAACTGAGGCTGTTATTACAGTTCCTGCTTACTTCACAGATTCTCAAAGACAGGCAACCAAGGATGCAGGTAAGATTGCGGGTCTTGATGTTAAGAGAATTATTAATGAGCCAACTGCTGCTGCATTAGCTTATGGTCTTGATAATGAGCAGGAGCAGACAATTATGGTATATGACCTTGGCGGCGGTACATTTGATGTATCTATTATTGAAATTGGCGACGGTGTAATTGAGGTTCTTGCCACAAGCGGTAACAACCACTTGGGCGGTGATGACTTCGACCAGAGAATTATTGATTATTTGGTAAATGATTTTAAGGCTAAAGAGGGTATTGACTTATCTTCTGACAAAATGGCTATGCAGAGATTAAAGGAAGCTGCTGAAAAGGCTAAGAAGGAATTATCTTCTGCAACTACTTCCAACATTAATATTCCTTATATTACTGTTGGTGCTGACGGTCCTAAGCATTTAGATGTAACATTATCAAGAGCTAAATTCAACGAATTAACTCATGACCTTGTTGAGGCTACATTGGGTCCTGTTCAGACTGCATTAAAGGATGCTGATATTTCTGCAAACGAATTGACTAAGGTATTGCTTGTTGGCGGTTCTACAAGAATCCCTGCTGTACAGGAAGAAGTACAGAAGATTACAGGCAAGGAGCCATTTAAAGGTATTAATCCTGATGAGTGTGTTGCTATCGGTGCATCTGTTCAGGGCGGTAAGTTAGCAGGTGATGAGGGTGCAGGTTCTATCCTTCTTCTTGATGTAACTCCACTTACATTGGGTATTGAAACTGCAGGCGGTGTTGCAACTGCTTTAATTCCAAGAAATACTACCATTCCTACAAATAAAAAGCAGATTTTCTCAACTTATGAGGATAATCAGACTGCTGTTGATATTAATATTGTTCAGGGTGAAAGACCAATGGCTAAGGATAACAAGAGTTTAGGCAGATTCCGTCTTGACGGTATTGCTCCTGCTCCAAGAGGTATCCCTCAGATTGAGGTTACTTTTGATATTGATGCCAACGGTATTACCAAGGTTTCTGCTAAGGACTTGGGAACAGGCAAGGAGCAGGATATTACAATTACTTCTTCAACTAACCTTTCTGATGAAGAAATTGATAAGGCTGTTAAGGAAGCTGAACAGTATGCTGAGCAGGATGCTAAGAGAAAGGAAGCTGTTGATACTAAGAATCAGGCTGACAGTTTAGTATTCCAGACTGAGAAGCTCTTAAAGGATTTAGGTGACAAGATTAGTGCTGAGGATAAGGCTAAGCTTGAAGGTGAGGTTGAAAACTTAAAGAAGGTCAACGATGGTCTTGTGGCTGAAAATATGAGTGAAACTGATGTTGCTACATTAAAGACTGCTTGTGAGGCTTTAAATACCGTAGTACAGGAATTTTCAACCAAGATGTATGAGGCTGCTCAGGCGGCAGGTGTTGACCCTAATGCCCAGGGTGCTGCAGGCGGTGCAGGTGCTGATGACGACATTATCGACGGTTAATAAATAAAAATACAGAGAGTCAGGGCTGTATGGCTCTGACTCTTGTTGAGTTTTATAATGAGGTGAAATTATGGCATCAAAAAGAGATTATTATGAAGTCCTTGGCGTAAGCAAAGGTGCTTCTGATGCAGAGCTTAAAAAAGCATACAGAAAAATGGCTAAAAAGTATCACCCTGATGCTAACCCTGATAATAAAGAGGCAGAAGCAAAATTTAAAGAGGTAAATGAAGCCTATGAAATATTAAGTGACCCACAGAAAAAAGCGGCTTATGATCAGTACGGTCACGCAGCCTTTGAACAGGGCGGTATGGGTGCAGGCGGTTTTAGCGGCGGATTCAGCGGTATGGATATGGGCGACATATTCAATGACCTTTTTGGCGGCGGTGGCTTTGGTGATATATTTGGCGGCGGTTCTTCTTCAAGAAGGAGAGGTCCACAGCGTGGCTCTGATACGCAGATGAATTTGACTATTTCATTTGAAGAGTCAATGTTTGGCTGTACAAAGAATATAAATGTACCTGTAAGCGAGGTTTGTCCTGAATGTAAGGGAAGCGGTGCAAAGAACGGTACTTCTGCAGAAACCTGTCCTAACTGTCATGGCACAGGTCAGGAAAGGGTTACTGCAAGAACAATGTTTGGTATGGCACAGACTG
>DBGCRA010000164.1:0-5366 GCA_048359195.1 Candidatus Gallispira sp. | reverse complement strand
CATTTAAAAAGAGTAGCCTTAAACTGCTCTTTTTTATTCCAATAATTTGCATTCAATAATTTACATTCCAGTATGGTACTAATGTAACCCGTCAATTTCAATCCACACTCCCGTGTAGGGAGTGACTTTTTTAAAAGAGCAACCTTTTGACTGCTCTTGAATTAAAATTATCAAAGAAAAATTTTTCAGCTAATTGAGTTATTATTCGGTCTTTTTATAATATGTAATAATATATCTCGTAATATTTTCATTAACAACTAACTGAATTGTTGTAATTCCTTCTTCCCAATTTGCTACAAAAGAATTATCTACTTCAACTTTTGCCTCGCTAATAGGTTCTCCGTAACTTTCTAAAAACATACTCTTTATATCTTTATATGTAGTTTTTAACTCACCACCAACTTTTATCATTTCAAGTTTATCGTCATCATCAAAAAAATAATTTGCAACACAATCATTACCCATATATTTTTCATTATATTGTAATGTACTGTTAGGATAATATGAGTCAGGCTCACCTTTTTCTTTAATTACATTCTCCCTACTTGTACCCCAATACATATCATTGTATAAGCACTTATTATCTTCACTCTTTATATTGCTACAACCAATTAGTGTACATATTAGTAGCATAAATATTAAAGTAGCCTTTTTCATATAATACCACCTCTTTCTAATTAAATAATATCAAAATCAGAAAGAGGTGTCAATACTAAATATGGACTACATCTCCCGAATTGTTAAGACTTTCAATAAGTCCATCAGTGATTCTTTTTGTAATAGCGTCAACATCCGCTGTTTCCTTAACCTCTCCGAATGTTACGTTTATTTGCGGTTGTAGTAACTTATTTGTGAATTGATTAATAGCCTCCTGTTCCGCAAGCTCACGCATATAACGCAAATCCTCTGATGCAATATCAACAGTATCGTTAATGTGATTTACATTTTCAACGTTGTCAATGTCAGTTCCGTCATATCCACCTGTACCAGAATCCTTCTCAAGCTCTTTCATCATTTTTTCAAGCTCTGCGGCTTGCTTTTTAAACGCTAAAGCTTCTTGTATTTCTCTTTCTTCTTCAGCATTAATAATTTCTTTTTTTCTGTCCATTTCCCTCACAAAATCAAAATAATCCTGCGAACTATCTTCAATATACTTATCATAGCTTTCTTGATACACGGCATCTCTCTGTGCTTGATAATTTTCTTTTATTCCGACTACTATCCTAGCCGTATCCATATCTACACCATTTGCTTTCGCATATTCAGATGCCTTTATAGTATCCTGAGACGCAATGTATCCTGCTGACGCCTGATGTTCAAGGATAGCTGCTCTTGTAGCATTATTTGTTTCATCCGTAACACTCTTCCATGCAGATGCTATGCTTAGCACTGCACTAGCTATTCCTAATATTACATTTGATGCTGTCGCTAAATTATATGCTCGTTGCGAATTTGTTGCAACATCTGTAGCTTGCTTTACTCCCTCTGTTGCCATTTTAACATCATTATAAGCATCTTTTACTTCCTGTAAATGATTAAATGTGTCCTGTGCACCTTTTACCACAGGCGAAAATATACCGGAAAGCATTTTGTAATTTTTAAAGCCTATGTATACAGACGTAATTACAGGCAAGGCAGGACTTAATGTCTTCGCTATAGCTGAACCGGCTTCCGCTATGTTGAATAAATTATTCGCAAATATTCTAATGCTTGTGCTAGCACCTTTAGAAGAAAAAACATTTGTTATATCACTTACAACATCATAAGCGACACCTCTAAATCTAGTAAAATCTGTTATTATATCTTCAATGGCAACTTCCACATTACTAAAATCGGGTACAACATTTTCAGCCAATCTCATGCCCCAATTCATCATATCTTGTATTTGCTCTGCAACAAATTCTATATCTTCAGACAGTCCGCTTACAATCCCTTGTCCAAAATCACTATTAAGCATATCATTCATTTGCTCGTATAGAGGACCAAAAGCCATTGTTGCATCACTTACAGTATTAGTCCATACATCACCAAAGGTCATGGGCAATGTGGAGAACTTGCTTTCTATATCATCTGCAACACTAAAAAGGGAATTTTTTATTATTTCTGCTGATATAGCACCGTCAGAGCTTAAATCCTTTAAGCCTTCCCTTCCAACACCTGTATATTCTGCTATGGCATTAGCAAGCATAGGAGCATTTTCGATAATACTCCTAAACTCATCACCCTGTAGCCTGCCTGATGCCATAGCCTGTGTAAGCTGATACATGGCAGCAGTCTTTTCCTGTGTGCTTGCACCACTCAGTTTAAAGGACTTGTTCATAAGCTCAGTAAACTTCACAATCTCCGTATTACTGCTAAAGGCATCTCCTGTAAGCAAGCCTAACTTAGCAACAACATCAACCGTATCACTGTAAGCACCTCTTGCCTCTTTAGCTGAACGATATATCTGTTGCTGTAATACATTCTGCTGTTGTAAGTTGTCTGTTATAAGTCCCAGTCTTACAGAATTGTTAATCCACGTATCAGATGCATCTATAAGCTGTTTTCCGCTATATGCCCCTGCTGCCATTGTAATATATCTTTTTATACTGCTTGTAAGCCTGTCCCCTAAGGCAGTTGCATTGCTGACACCCTGACTAATACTGTTATTATATTGTCTTTGTGCTGTATTGGCTTGTTCAGTGTATTCCTTTATCTGGCGATATTCGGCTAACATTTGTTCCTGCTGTGATATTACTTGTTTCTGTAATGCAGGAACTTCACCGATATTATTGTTAAGCTGTGTTTGTACTGCCTCTACCTGACTTACACTTTGCCTCATACGATTATATTCATTTTCTATTTGTTTCTGTATATTAATCAGGTTCTTTGCAGTACTGTTAAGTTGTCTGAGTGAAGTGCTTACTTGCCCAACAGACATTGAATGCCGTCTTTGCGCATTATCAGATGAGTTTATGCTTCCTGTATATGCATTTTGTGCGGCTTGTGCCTGCTGTGCACCCGAAGCCATCCGCTGATACTCATTTTCCATCTGTCTTTGTACAGCCACAGCCTCCGCCATACTCTTCTGAGCTTCCAAAAAAGGGCTCATATCAATAGCATTGCTTGTTGCTTGATTCAGCTTATACATTCCGCTTATAAGCTGACTGACACCTCTGTACATATGCTCAATGGCAGGTGTTGCGGCATCTAAGACGCTTATTTTTGTACTTACTCCGGGCATATTATTCACCTCCTACTTTTTGCTCTTTCCGTAGACTTCTACCGCCGCATATAAAAAGGCTCTTTCCTCCTTGGAAAGAGCCATTATTTCACTCGGCATTTTATGCCACCTGTGAAGGGCATAATAACACAGACTTGCGTCCGGGTCTTTGCCCTTTATCAGTTTTTTGCTTCTTCAATTAAAGTATTCACATCAACATCATAACCGCTTAATTTTTGTATTTCTTTAGATAAAGCAACGATTTCGCCGGGAAGAAGCACGTCTGAAATATATTCCTCCGGAGTTCTACAACCTCTCTCTGCTATGCTCATAGTATCCTTAAAATTAGGGCATACACAACACGCAATAACAACTCTTGAATTAAACTTAGATGTATTGAATCTGAAATCATCCCCAACATAAGTTGTGCATTGCTCTCTATAGTCATTAATCTGTTCAGCCGTAAGTGTCTTAATTTCAAAAGCCATATCCTTACCATTTTCGTCCTTAAATCTGTCACCAATGATAATCTTCTTTGTAATACCCTTAACACTCTTACCCTTGTTTAAAAATTCCTGTAATGTCATAATAAATATTCCTCCTTAAAATCTCTTAATTATTCTCCTGTAACTGTGTCAAAACCTTCAATAAGCTCTGCACCATCAAATGTAAAGCTAATTTCCTCGCTAAGCTCTGTATTATCAACATCAAGCATAGCTAATGTAATACCATCAAAGTTTACATTTTTAAGTTGAATTTTCTGTCTGCCTGCTCCTGATGACGGGTCATCATTCAATATATACATATCAAAATAGAAGTCCTTGCCTGTATTCATATATTCAAGCATTAACTTTCTAAATAATGATGTTATGTAATATAGAGTACAAGTACCTGAACCTTTCCAACCCGCAGACTTGTTCTTGCTGCCAGGATAACCTAATACATTTATTTCCTTCTTCTGTTTCTCCATTTTTGCCTCAATCTTCGTAACATAGAGCATATCCTCCATATTTCCGTTAATTGTAGCATAACACTCACCCAACTTACCGCTTATAGGGTCAGTGCCTTTTAAAGTTAATTCTTTAGCCATTTCTTACACCTCCTACTGCACTATTACTGTCATATACAAGTGTGTCATTGCAGACACAGGAGTAATACAGTCAGTTACAACTACACTATTCTTTGTGTCACCCTGCTCAACAGTAATATCCTCGCTGCTAAAGTCCTCAATAGCTCTAAGACCTGCAAGGGTTTCATGATGCTTTACAATCTCACCCCAGAAACTTGTACGGCCTGCATCATCATTAGGAACTTTGCCTAAATAATAATTATTGAATATTGTTGCTATATCCATCGCAATTTGGTCACATACTCTAATTGTCTGATTGTCTCTGAATACAGAGCCCTTTTCATCTGTAAATGATGTAAGAGAGTTTATATCCGTTAATACCCTTACTTCATCGCCCACACGGTGGAAAGTGAAATAACCGTTATTTATAAGTTCTTCAAGCTCTGATTGTGAATACTTTGAAGCATATTTAAGAGCATCCTCCTGACTTAAATACTCACCATCGTATACCTTGTTTGTAAGGCTCTTGTTTATCTCACAACCTGCAAGTGCACCGCATATCCACGGAAGAGTGTCATCAAAATCGCCGTATGACCCTCCGGGAATACATACACAGCCCTCATAATCAGGCTTTTCAACATCATAAACAACGCACTGGAACTTCATACCGACTTCATCTCTCATTCTCTTAGTCCATTCAACCAAAAGCTCATCATCATAGCCGCAGATAGTGACGGCATTAAAGCTGTAGCTTTCAAGACCTGTTAAAAATTTCTGCACTGCCGAACCTGTTACAGAACCATTTTTACCTCCTGCAAAATTCTCTCCTGCAGTTGCTGTTAATGTTGCAGATTTTTTAAATACAACATAGTCATTGTCATTAAGTTCACTTGCAGCAGTTACGGTCTGACTGTCAACAAGAGTTGTATCAATATACGTAAGTACATCAAATTTATTTTCATCATCAACATTTTTCTGTATTACTGTCTTAACATGGTTGCCTCTTGAACCATAATATTTAGCAGTACAATATGTATTGCTTGCCTTTGCAGCTCCATCAGTATTTAATCCTGCAAAAATTAATGTCTTGCCGTT
>DBGCRA010000163.1:0-31145 GCA_048359195.1 Candidatus Gallispira sp. | reverse complement strand
CAAAAAACGCAGGTAACATTATTATGAAGAATTTAATGGATTTTGCAATTGGTTCCGTTGTCTTCTGGGTTATCGGCTATGGTATTATGTTTGGTGAATCAAGCAGTGTATTTGGCGGTATTCATTTATTTGCAACAAGTGCAGGTAATGATACAGGCTCAGTTCCTTTTTGGGTTCACTTTATGTTTAACACAGTATTTTGTGCAACATCTGCTACTATAGTATCAGGTGCTATGGCAGAGAGAACAAAGTTCTCTTCTTACTGTATTTATTCAGCAGTAATAAGTGCTATTGTTTATCCGATTGAGGCTCATTGGATTTGGGGCGGCGGTTGGTTATCAACTCTTGAGATTGGTTCTTGGACCGGAGGTTTCCATGACTATGCAGGTTCTACTGCAGTTCATATGGTTGGTGGTATTTCAGCTTTAATTGGTGCCGCTATTCTTGGTCCTCGTATTGGTAAGTATGACAAGAACGGTAAGCCAAAGGCTATTCCGGGTCACAGCTTAACTCTTGGTGCTTTAGGTGTATTTATCCTTTGGATGGGTTGGTTTGGTTTTAACCCTGCATCAAGCTATGGTTTAAGCTCTTTTGAACAGGGTATGGATGTTGGTAATGTATTTATGACTACTAACCTTGCTGCTGCAACTGCTACTTGTGCAACTATGATTTTCACTTGGGTTAAGTATGGTAAGCCTGATGTTTCAATGACATTAAACGGTTCTCTTGCAGGTCTTGTTGCAATTACTGCTCCTTGTTCTGCCGTAGATCCTTGGGCTGCTTTCATTATTGGTTTAATTGCAGGTATACTTGTTGTTGTTGCCGTTGAATTTATTGATAAGATTCACGTTGATGACCCTGTTGGTGCTGTTGCAGTTCACGGTGTTTGCGGTTTATTCGGTACTCTTTGTGTAGGTCTTTTCGGCAGAGAGGGCGGTTTATTCATTACAGGCGACCCAAGCAGATTTTTTGTACAGTTAGTTGGTGTTGTAGCTGTTGGTGTATTTGTTGCTGTAGTAATGACTGTTGTATTCTTTGCAATCAAGGCTACTGTTGGTCTTAGAGTTACTCAGGAGGAAGAAATCATTGGTCTTGATGCTCTTGAGCATGGTTTAACTTCAGGTTCTTATGCAGACTTTATGCCATCTGTAAGTATGGGCGGTGCTGCTCCTGCTGTTACAGGTGTTGTGCCTGCTGATGTAGCTGTGCCTGTACAGGTTGTTACTGATGAGGCTGCTCCTGCCGGTGAGGGTGGAATGAACAAGGTTGAAATTATCTGTAAGATGGATAGATTTGAGATTCTTAAGCATAAGCTTGAGGAATGCGGTATTACAGGTATGACAGTTGTAAACTGTATGGGTTGTGGTATCCAGAAGGGTAATACTAAGTATTATCGTGGTGCTGAAGTTGAAACCAACTTACTTCCTAAGATTAAGGTTGAAGTTGTTGTTGCCAAGGTTCCTGTTGCTGATGTAATTAAGGCTGCTAAGGAAGCCCTTTACACAGGTAATATCGGTGATGGCAAGATATTTGTATATGGCGTGGATTACGTTGTTAAGGTAAGAACAGGCGAAACTAATTATGCGGCTCTTCAGGGCGTTGATCAGTTCTGATTTAAGTTTGTTTTTATAAAATTCCTTAAAGGAAGTCCTTGAAAAAGGGCTTCCTTTTTTAATGGCAGCAATGATAATAATATGCCTTGAAAACAAAACTTAATCATATTTTAATAAAAAAATATTGCAACTTTCATCAATATATGAGAAAATATAGTTACAGTAAATTTTTGAAAGGAGAAAGGGAATGAAAAAATTTATTTTAAGTTCAGCTGCTGTTGCAATGGCAATGGCTATGACAACAACTGCAATGGCTGCTGATGGTGATTCAAAATATTTTAAGGATGTAACCGCTGATAATTATGGTTGGGCAGTTGAATATATTGATTATATTGCAAGCAATGGTATTGCATCAGGTGTAGGCTCTGATATGTATGCTCCGGGCAAGGACATTAAAAGAGGTGACTTTGCAATATTGGTTGATAAGACATTTAATTTTAAGGACGGCAAAATCGAAACATATGCTTTAAGAGATGTTGCGGAAACATCATATTATGCTCAGTCTATAGCAAACTGTGCAGCTACCGGTGTTATTACCGAAAGAGGTGCTTTTTATCCTGATGACAGTATTAAGAGAATTGATGCTGTTACTATGATTTACAGAGCATTGAATTATAATAGTCTTGTGTCAGGTTTAAGTACCGATATTTCAATGTTTAATGATAAGGATAGTATTTCAGGTATAGAAAATCAGACTGCAGTGGGAACTCTTTATAAGATAGGTCTTATTAATGGTGATGATAAGGGAAATTTAAATCCTTCATCAACTATGACAAGAGCTGAAATGGCAGTTGTATTTGCAAAGCTTGACCAATATATTGATGAGTATACTGTTGAGGCAACAAAGAAGGCTGAAGAAAAGGCTGAGGCTGATAAGATTAAAGAGGCTGAGGAAGAGGCAACCAAAAAGGAAGAAGCTAAGGCTGATGAAAGCAGAGATTACAGCGGCGAAACCGTAGAAGAGGCTATTAGTGCCGCAAACGGCGGAGCAATTTCCATTGACAATTCCGGTGTTAAGGTTACAAGTGACAATGCTGTTTCTGTTGACAATTCAAGCGAGGTTAACATTACCAATACAAGCATTTCTGCTGTAGGAGGCAATGGAATTAATGCTGACAACAAGTCAGAGGTTACAATTAAGGGCGGTTCCGTAACAGGTACAAACGGCAACGGTATTTATGCTGTAGGTGAATCAACAGTGACTGCTAACGGTACTGATATTAAGGCAGCAGGCAATAATCCTCAGTATGCTGTTAATGTTTCAGATGGTGCAAAAGTATCTGTTACCGATGCAGATATGGAGGCTCCTGAAAATTATGGTGTAATTAAGGTATTTAACGGCGGTAACCTTGATTTAAAGGATGTAACCATTGATGCATCCAACGGTACAGGTAAGGGAACATACGCAGGAGCATTTGATATTATATCAACCGGTGATGATGAAAGCGTAATTAATCTTGAGGGTGTGACTATTAATAATAAGAAGGGTGCAGCTTTCTATGTAAGAGAAAGTGATGTAACAATAAATGTAAATGGTAAAAATACATTTAACACGGCTACATTGATTAACTCTCCCGAGGTATTTAAGGCAACCCAGGAAAGAGGCAATAATATAACTCTTAATCTTACGGATAATGCTGTTATTGAAAATACAAGAATCATTTTAGACAATAAGACTGTTCTTAATATTAATATTGAAGATGATTGTACATTGGGCGGTCAGATTGATCCGGATGTAAAGGGTTACATTAATCTTAATATGGCTCAGAATGCTACACTTGATCTTAACTGTGATCTTTATCTTGACGGTTATGAGAATGCAGCAAATTTGGATTTTGAAAATATTATAGATAATGGATTTAATATTTATTATAATGAATCCAATTCTGATAATGATTGGTTAGAGGCAAAGACTTATGACCTTCTTCTTGGAGGTAAGCTTATGCCTTATACCAAAGAAGCTATGAATTAATTATATTTATTTTTTAACAGCCTCGGATTTTATTTCCGAGGCTGTGTTTTTTTGATATAGACTATATTTTTTTAAATTTATATATTGATTATCCAACTATTTAATATATATTGCCTGTTTGCCTACTTCTTTAAAGCCAACGGCAGTGTAAATAGAGCTTGATGCGGATTTATCATAGCATACAGAACAGGATTGGCTTATTTTAAGCAGAGAATTGCATATGTAGCTTAAAAGCTTTGTTGCATAGCCTTTATTTCTTGCCTGGGGCAATGTTGCAATAGAGCTGATTGTAGCCATTTTTCTGTTTGTGGAATTACATATAACAAGGGCAACTATTTTACCTTTGTCAACAGCCATATATGTGTGACCGTAATTTATGAATAATCTTACTGCTTCATCATTCATAAAGCGTTTAAATTCGGAGATTTGATTGAAAAAGGCTATTATATCATCAACATCCCTGTCCATTGCCTGTTCAATTATAATATCGGCATAGCTTACGGGTATATAGTCCTTTTTTTCAAGAATGCACATATGAGTGCCATATTTTGTTGTAAAGTCCATATAATTTTCAAAATCCTTAACAAGTCTTTCTTCTCCTTTGACTATTGAAAAAGATATATTATTATATTTTAAATAGGTTAAGATTTCCTTAGTGGGAATAGTGTCTTTGTCTGAATAAATCATAAGATTGTTTAAAAGTATTGCGAAAAGACATACTATATTTTTATTATCGGTGCAGGAATAAATGGTAAGAAAGCCATTTTCATAACCATATTCTTTTATAACATCAATCCAGAATTGTGAAAAAAGGGGTTTCCTTGTTAAATATTCATCTATTAATATTTTATCTTTACCACTAAGCGGTGTAATCAATATGCCCACCTCCAATGATTGACAAAAAAGTAACAATGTACATTACAAGTATACTAAAATCAGTAAAAAATTGCAACATATTATTTTCAAATAAAAGTAAAATCTTTATTAATTATGTTAAATATCCTTATTTATTTATTTTTTGAAGTTTATATATGTGTTTAATTCACAAAACTATTGAAAAAGATGGAAATCAACTTAAAAATGAATTTTTTTAGTGTTAAACTTGCAAAATTTATAAAAATTATGTTGAAATTTTCATCAAATGTTGTTATACTGTATTGTATATTTAACTGAAACTTTTAAGGAGGTAACATTAAATGGTAGAATTGTATAAAACCGGTGCATATTATGTAAACGGTCAGCTTATACCTGATGACGGAAGTGCGGAAGCTAAGCTTTCACAGATGGGTGTAAGTATTGATAAGAATGACGCCAAGAAGAATACTATGGCTTATGGTATACTTGAGGCTCATAATACCGGCGACAATATGGATAATTTAAAAATAAAGTTTGACTGTATGGCAAGTCACGATATTACTTATGTAGGTATTATTCAGACTGCAAGTGCGTCAGGTATGGAAAAGTTCCCTATTCCTTATGTACTTACCAACTGCCATAACTCTCTTTGTGCTGTAGGTGGTACTATTAATGAGGATGACCATATGTTTGGTCTTTCTGCTGCCAAAAAGTACGGCGGTATTTATGTACCTGCCCATCAGGCTGTTATTCACCAGTATATGAGAGAAATGATGTCAGGCTGCGGCAAAATGATTTTAGGTTCTGACTCTCATACCCGCTATGGTGCTTTGGGTACTATGGCTGTCGGTGAAGGCGGCGGTGAGCTTGCAAAGCAGCTTTTATGCCAGACTTATGATGTTGCAAAACCTGATGTTATTGGTATTTACCTTACAGGTAAGCCTGAGCCTTATGTTGGTCCTCAGGATATTGCACTTGCTATTATTGGTGCTGTATTTGAAAACGGCTATGTTAAGAACAAAGTTATGGAATTTATTGGTGACGGTATTGAAGGACTTGGCGTTGAATACAGAAACGGTATTGACGTTATGACTACTGAAACTACCTGTCTTTCATCTGTATGGACAACTGATGATAAGGTTAAGGAATACTATGCTGCCCATGGCAGAGTTGAGGATTACAAAAAACTTGAACCTAAGAACGGTGCTTATTACGACGGTATTGTTTATGTGGATTTATCTAAGGTTAAGCCTATGATTGCCATGCCTTTCCACCCAAGCAACACATATACTATTGATGATTTGAATTCTAATTTAATGGATATTCTTGATGAGGTTGAGAAGAAGGCAGTTAAGACTATTGATAATCCCAATATTAAGTTTGAGCTTAAAAACAAGGTCAGAGACGGCAAACTTTATGTAGATCAGGGTGTTATTGCAGGCTGTGCCGGCGGTACTTATGACAATATATGTGATGTGGCTGATATTCTTGAAGGTCAGACTATAGGTGCTGATGATTTTGCCCTTAGTGTGTATCCTTCAAGTCAGCCTACATTTATGAGCCTTGTTGAAAATGGTTCCATATTTAAACTTATGCAGGCAGGTGCAACTGTACGTTCAGCTTTCTGCGGTCCTTGCTTTGGTGCCGGTGATGTTCCAAGCAATCAGGGATTAAGTATAAGACATTCCACAAGAAATTTCCCTAACAGAGAAGGCTCTAAGCCGGGTAACGGACAAATTGCAGGTGTTGCGCTTATGGATGCACGTTCTATTGCTGCAACTGCCGTAAATAAGGGTTATTTAACTCCTGCAAATGAAATTGATGTTAATTTCTCCAAGCCTAAGTATTTCTTTAACAAATCTGTTTATGATAACAGAGTATACTTTGGCTATGGTAAGGCTGATACAAGTCTTGAACTTAAGTATGGTCCAAATATTAAGCCTTGGCCTGAAATGAGTCCTTTAACCGATAATTTGTTATTAAAGGTAGCAAGTCTTATTACTGATCCTGTTACGACAACTGATGAGCTTATTCCTTCCGGTGAAACAAGTTCTTACCGTTCCAATCCTTTGGGTCTTGCTGAGTTTACGCTTTCAAGAAAGGATCCTGACTATGTTCCTTCCGCAAAGGCAATTCAGGCGGTTGAAAAGGCAAGGGTAAAGGGTGAATGTCCTGCTGAAGTATCAGAGGAAATTGCTGAAATTACAGATACAATTAAGGCTAAGTTTGATATAAACAGGAACAATACAGGTGTAGGCAGTACAATATTTGCCGTAAAGCCCGGTGACGGTTCTGCAAGAGAGCAGGCTGCATCATGTCAGAAGGTACTTGGAGGCTGGGCAAATATTGCCAATGAATATGCAACCAAGAGATACCGTTCCAACCTTATTAATTGGGGTATGCTTCCATTCCTCTTTAATGGTGACCTTCCTTTTGAAAATGGTGACTTTATTTTCATACCTGATGTTGCAAAGGGTATAGCTGAAAAGAAGTCAGAATTTGCAGCTTATGTTGTAAAGAAGGGTGAAATGAAGGAATTTACTCTTAAAATGGGTGATCTTACAGATGATGAAAGAAAGATTATTCTGGCAGGCTGTCTTATAAATTATAACAAGAATCTTGCAAAGAAAAACTAATGTTTGTTAATATGAAGGAGGGACTTCATTCCCTCCTTTTTGTGCAAATCTACTATAAGTAATTATTGTTGTTTTGCATAAATTATATGGATAAATTTTGTGAAAAATTGTTAAAATAATAGAGTTCTAATATGAGGAAAATTATGTTATAATAGTACTAATGCTTGATATATCTTTCACAAAGTGAAATTTGTGTAATATCAAGGTTTTGATAATGTTTTTTAAGCATTTGAAAGGAGAAACAAAAAATGTTAAACAAGAAAACAGTTGATGATTTACAGGTTAAGGGTAAAAATGTACTTGTAAGATGTGACTTTAATGTACCTTTACAGGAAGGCGTTATTACTGATGAAAACAGAATCGTAGCTGCTTTGCCTACAATCCGGAAGTTAATTTCTGAGGGTGCAAGGGTTATTCTTTGCTCTCACTTGGGCAAGCCAAAGGAGCCGTCTGAAGAATTTTCTTTAGCTCCTGTTGCTAAGAGATTATCTGAAAAGCTTGGCAAGGAAGTAGTATTTGCTGCTGACAACGAGGTTGTTGGTTCTAATGCAAAGGCCGCTGTTGCTGCAATGAATGACGGAGATGTTGTTCTTCTTCAGAATACAAGATTCCGTAAGGAGGAAACAAAAAACGGCGAAGAATTCAGTAAGGATTTAGCTTCTTTAGCTGATATTTATGTAAATGATGCTTTTGGTTCTTCTCACAGAGCTCACTGCTCTACAGTTGGTGTTACTCAGTTTGTTAAGGAAGCTGCTGTTGGTTATCTTATGCAGAAGGAGATTGAATACCTTGGCAATGCCGTAAACAATCCTGTAAGACCTTTTGCTGCTATTTTAGGCGGTGCTAAAGTTAGTGACAAGATTAATGTTATTAACAATTTACTTGATAAGGTAGATACACTTGTTATAGGCGGTGGTATGGCTTATACTTTCTTTAAGGCTATGGGCTATTCTATAGGTAACAGCTTACTTGAAGCAGATAAGATGGACTATGCTTTGGAAATGATTAAGAAGGCAGAAGAAAAGGGCGTTAAGCTTCTTCTTCCTGTTGACAATGTTGTAGCTAAGGAATTTGGTGCAGGTAAGCCTCATCACACAGTAGCAAGACCTGAAAATCCTGCTGATCCGTTTATTGCTGATGATGAAGAAGGTTTTGACATTGGTGAAGAAACCATTGCTCTTTATGCTGATGCTTTAAAGGATGCGAAGACTGTTGTTTGGAACGGACCTATGGGTGTGTTTGAAATTCCTGATTATGCTAAGGGTACAGAGGCTATTGCTGAAGTATTATCAAAGCTTGATGCAACAACTATTATCGGTGGCGGTGATTCTGCTGCTGCTGTAAATCAGATGGGCTTTGGCGACAAGATGAGCCATATTTCAACCGGCGGAGGTGCTTCACTTGAATTCTTGGAGGGTAAGGAACTTCCCGGTGTAGCTGCTGCTCAGGATAAGTAATTAACGCAATAAATATTTTTACTAATTTTACAAAAAGGCTGTTGAGATTTCAACAGCCTTGTAGTATAATTGTAATAGAAATAGTCTGATTATATGTTGGCAAATTTGCCTTAATTAATCAGATATAAAGGCTTTAGCCTTAAAAACATACTAATTACATAGAGAGGGTGTAAATATTATGAGAAAACGTATGGTTGCCGGTAACTGGAAAATGAATAAGACTCCCAGAGAGGCTGTAGATTTGGTTAATTTGCTTAAGGATAAGATTGATAAGGAGGATATTGATGTTGTACTTTGCGTACCTGCCATTAATCTTATAGCTGTTGCAGAATCTATTTTACATACAAATATTAAGCTTGGTGCAGAAAATTTACACTATGAAAACTGTGGTGCTTATACAGGTGAAACATCTGCAACTATGCTTAAGGAAATAGGAGTAAAATATGTAATCGTCGGTCATTCCGAAAGAAGAAGCTACTTTAAGGAAAATGACATTATTGTAAACAAGAAGGTTTTAAAGGCTTTTGAATATGGTATTATTCCTATTGTATGTGTAGGTGAAAGCCTTGAGGAAAGAGAAGACGATATTACTATTGAAAAAATCAGAATCCAGGTTAAAAAGGCTTTAAAAAATCTTACTGATAAGCAGGCAGAAAGTGTTGTTATTGCTTATGAGCCTATATGGGCTATCGGTACAGGCAAGCACGCTACCAATGAGCAGGCACAGGAAATCTGCTGTGAAATCAGAAAGTGTATTGGCGAAATGTTTGGTGAAAAGGTTGCCGAAAAGACAAGAATACTCTATGGCGGCAGTGTAAACGGCAAGAATGCCCATGAGCTTTTTGCTATGCCTGACATTGACGGCGGTCTTGTGGGCGGTGCCAGCCTTAAGGAGGACTTTGCCAATATTGTTAATGCAGAAGATGCGGAAAATTGATTGAAGTGACAATATTCATAGGGTAAATTTGAAGAATATTTTATATATACAAATAAGTTTTCGGATATACTCTATAAAAGTCTAAAGGAGAAAACAAAAATGAGTAAAAAAACAACTGTTTTAATGATTTTAGACGGCTTTGGTCTTAACGATAAAGTTGAGGGTAATGCTGTTAAGCAGGCAAATACTCCTGTTATTGATAAGCTTATGGCTGATTATCCTTGTGTTAAGGGCTATGCCAGCGGTATGGCTGTTGGTTTGCCTGATGGTCAGATGGGTAATTCAGAAGTAGGTCATCTTAATATGGGTGCCGGCAGAATTATTTATCAGGATTTAACTAAGATTACAAAAGCTATTGAAGATGGAGATTTCTTTGAAAATGAAGCTCTTCTTGACGCTGTTAAGAACTGTAAGGAAAATAATTCTTCACTTCACTTATATGGCTTACTTTCACCCGGTGGTGTTCACAGCCACTTAACTCATGTTTATGCTTTATTAAAGCTTGCTAAGGTGAATGGTCTTGAAAATGTTTATGTTCATTGTTTTCTTGACGGCAGAGATACTCCCCCTGCTTCAGCAAGAGGATTTATTGCAGAGCTTGAAGCTAAGATGCAGGAAATCGGCGTAGGCAAGGTTGCCACTATTTCAGGCAGATATTACGCAATGGACAGAGATAACAGATGGGACAGAGTGGAAAAGGCTTACAATGCTATGGTACTTGGTCAGGGAGAAACTGCTTTAAGTGCTGATGAATGTATGGCTGCTTCTTATGAAAAGGAAGTATTTGATGAGTTTGTGGTGCCTACCGTTATTATGGAAAATGGTCAGCCTACTGCTACCATTAAAGAAAATGATTCAATTATTTTCTTTAATTTCAGACCTGACAGAGCAAGAGAAATTACAAGATGCTTTTGTGATGTGGATTTTAAGGGCTTTGAAAGGGCAAAGGGATATTTTCCTGTTAAGTATGTATGTTTTACAGATTATGATGTAACCATAGAGAATAAAGAGGTTGCTTTTAAGAAAGAAGTTATTACAAATACTCTTGGTGAGTATCTTGCAAAGAATGGCTTAAAGCAGGCAAGAATTGCTGAAACCGAAAAGTATGCTCATGTTACTTTCTTCTTTAATGGCGGTGTTGAGGAGCCTAATGAGGGTGAGGACAGAATTCTTGTTCCTTCTCCAAAGGTTGCTACCTATGACTTACAGCCTGAAATGAGTGCTCCACAGGTTACGGATAAGCTTGTTGAGGCTATTGAAAGCGGTAAGTATGATGTTATTATCATTAACTATGCTAACCCTGATATGGTTGGTCATACAGGTATTATGGAGGCTGCAATAAAGGCGGTGGAAACTGTTGATGAGTGTGTAGGCAGAGTTGTTGAAAGTCTTAAAAAGGTTGACGGTCAGATGTTCTTATGTGCTGACCATGGCAACAGTGACCAGCTTGTTGATTATGAAACAGGTAAGCCGTTTACCGCTCACACTACCAATCCTGTTCCTTTTGTTCTTGTAAATTGTCATAAGACTAAGGGTCTTATGGAGGATGGCAAACTCTGTGATATTGCTCCTACATTACTTGATATGATGAATTTGGAACAGCCAAAGGAAATGACAGGTCATTCTTTACTTATTAAATAATAAATTTTTTAAATAAAATTAATAAAAAATTGTTATATTTTTGTAGATTTTTTCTACGAAATAGGTTATAATTATCTCTAAAGACAATTTTGAAAGGAGAAACAAAAATGAAAGGTTATTTGGAAATCGTTGATGTTTACGCTAGAGAGGTACTTGACTCAAGAGCTAATCCTACTGTTGAGGTAGAAGTAGTTGTTGACGCAGGCGATGGCAACCAGGTAATGGGCAGAGCTATTGTTCCTTCAGGTGCATCTACAGGTCAGTTCGAGGCTGTTGAAATGAGAGATGGCGGCGACAGATACTGCGGTAAGGGCGTTCTTAACGCTGTAAATAACGTAAACGATATTATTGCTGATGAGATTATTGGTATGAATGCTTTAGATCAGGTTGCTGTTGATGAAGCTATGATTGCTTTAGACGGTACTCCTAACAAGGCTAAGCTTGGTGCTAATGCTATTCTTGGTGTTTCCATTGCTGTTGCAAGAGCTGCTGCAGATGCTTTAAATATGCCATTATACCAGTATCTTGGCGGTTTTAATGCTAAGACTTTACCTGTTCCTATGATGAATATTATGAACGGTGGTAAGCACGCTGACAACACTGTTGATTTACAGGAATTTATGATTATGCCTGTTGGTGCTAAGACTTTCAGCGATGCTTTAAGAATGTGCTGTGAAATTTATCATGCATTAAAGAGCGTATTAAAGAGCAAGGGTTACTCAACAGGTGTAGGTGACGAGGGTGGTTTCGCTCCTGACTGTGCAACTGCTGACGAAGTTATTGATAACATTCTTGAGGCTGTTGTTAAGGCAGGTTTCAAGCCGGGCGACGACATCAGAATTGCTATGGACCCTGCTTCTTCCGAATTATATCAGGAAGATGGTTTATATCACTTCCCGGGTGAAACTAAGGCAACAGGTGCTGCTGAAGAAATCACAAGAACTTCTGCTGAAATGGTTGAATACTATGCTGCTCTTTGCGAGAAGTACCCAATCATCTCTATTGAGGATGGTTTAGCTGAAGAGGACTGGGACGGCTGGAAGATGCTTACTGAAAAGCTTGGCGACAAGGTTCAGTTAGTTGGTGATGACTTATTTGTTACTAATACTAAGAGATTACAGAAGGGTATTGATTTAGGTGTTGCTAACTCAATCCTTATCAAGGTAAATCAGATTGGTACTCTTACTGAAACATTTGACGCTATCAAGCTTGCTAACAGAAATAATATGACAGCTGTTGTATCTCACAGATCAGGTGAAACTGAAGATACTACAATTGCCGACATTGTATTGGCTGTAAATGCAGGTCAGATTAAGACAGGTGCTCCTGCAAGAACTGACAGAGTAGCTAAGTACAATCAGTTATTAAGAATTGAGGATGAGCTTGGTGATACTGCTCAGTACCTTGGTCTTGACGCTTGGTTTAATTTAAAGAATAAATAATAAAAAAAATAAAGTGTATTAAAAAGCCCTTGCTTCCGATGAAGTAAGGGCTTTTTTAAATGCTGTATTGTAAATATTTATAAAATGTTGTAAAATATAAAAAAGGTTTATTAACTTTTAGTTGGGAGGAAAGTAAATGACCACCAATGAGGCTATATTTCTCAAACTTTTGTCTGCATCGATATTTAGCAGTGAAATTCATATTGATGATTTAGCAGAGGATATGGAGTGGAATGTTATATATGAGGAATCAATAAATCAGACTGTTGCTGCTTTGATTTATGAAAGTGTTTGCAGGCTTAAAGCATCAATTTTACCGTATTCAGAACTTATGCTTAATTGGGAAGAAGAAAGTATGATTTCTGTTATGCGTAATTCAAATATTATGTATGAGCATAAGGCATTACTTGAAATTCTGAATGCAAATGGAATAAAATGTGCTGTTTTAAAAGGTGCTGCTGCGGCAATTAACTATCCTAAGCCTGATTTGCGGAATATGGGAGATATAGATATTCTTGTTAAGGAAGAGGAATTTGAAAAAGTTAAATGCCTTATGAAAGAAAATGGCTATGATGAAATAATTATATTTCCACAGGTTAGTCATGAGTTGGGATTCAAAAAGAATAATGTTAAATTTGAAATGCACTTAAATGCTCCGGGGGTACCGGACGGCAGCTTGGGGAAAAAAATATCAGCAGAAATTCAGAAAATACCTGAAAGCACTGTAACTGCAAGGGTAGGAGGTATTGAATTTCCCAAGCCTGAAACTAAGCATAATGGTTTAATTCTTCTTCTTCATATTATTCATCATCTTGGCAGTGGAATAGGCTTAAGGCAGATTACGGATTGGGCAATGTTTGTAAATAATGAACTTACTGCTGATATATGGCAAAAGGAGCTTGAACCTATTCTAAGAGAATATAAAATACTGAATTTTACAAAGGTTCTGACTAAAATGTGCTGTAAATATATTGGTCTTTCTTTTGAAAAGTGTATTTGGTGCAAGGATGCCGATGATAAGGCTTGTGATGAATTTATTAAAAATATATTTGAAGATGGTAATTTTGGCAGAAAAAATGATGCAAGAAATAACAGTGCGACTATGCTTATAGGTAACAGTACGCAGAAGGATATAGGAGGATTCCCTGTTTATAAGATGTTTTGCAACCTTCAAAACGCAGGTAAAAGAGCATGGCCTCTTGCCAGAAAAAATAAGTTTGTATCTTTATTTGCATGGACTTATATTCCCGGAAGGTTTATAAAACGTCTTTTTACGGGAGAAAGAAGATTTAAAGAGCTTATTACAATTATGGGATCTGCTAAAAAAAGATATCCCCTTATAAAGAAGCTAAAAATATTTAGGGAATAGTTTTATGGTTATTTGGAGGTAAATATGTATATAAAAAGAATGGCAGGCTTTATTACATTTGTGTTATGTGTTTTAATTATAAATTTTGTTGCATATGGAAATGAATTTATTTGTGAAATTCCCGGTGCTGAAAATTTAGAAAATTCCGGTATAAGCAAAGAGCTTATTGAAACCGAAAAGTCTGTTAATAATATAATGTTAATTTCCGGTGAAGACATTAATTCGGATTTTGTTTTAAAGAGTGTATATAGTGACGATAATAATATAAAAGCAATGCTTTTTAAATATGAAGGAAGTGTTTATCCCGATAATATTAGTGCAGTAATTAATGGAACCTCTTATGAAATAAAATCACAGCCTGATGAAAATGGGTATGTTTATGAATATATTGATAATAATGAAATTGTGTTGAGTGGTTCAGCTGTAGAAATTCGGTTTTATACAGATAATAATTCAACGGACATAATAAATAAAAATATTGTAAAAATTGTTGAGGCTGAAAATGGAATGTGGACAGCCTCAGAGGATGGTCATATTCTTTATACATACAATGGAAGTTCATCTGATGTTGTTGTACCAAACTTTTATAATGGAAAAATTATAACAGGTGTTGGAGGCTATTATGTAAATGATGAATACGAAAACATTATTTATGGCAATTCCAATTTAACAGGGATAAGCAGTGTAAGTATTTCAGAGGGCATATTAAACATTGGACACTTTGCTTTTTATGATATAAGCGAACTTACAACGGCAGCTCTTCCGAACAGCATAGAAGAAATAGGCGGGGCAGCTTTTGCTTATACATCTCTGGCAGATGATGTTGTTATACCTGAAAACACAAAGGAAATTTGTGCTTATGCTTTCAGAAATTCAAATATTAAGTCAGTTAAATTTAACAATATTCTTGAAAGAATAGACAGTCAGGCTTTTTTGGGCTGCAGTGAATTAGAGGGTGAAATAGTCTTTCCCGATACTCTTAATTATATTGGGGAGGCTGCCTTTTATCAGTGTGTGAACATTAGTGGTGGAATAACAATTCCGGGCAGCGTATATAAAGTAGGAGATATGGCCTTTTATTTTTGCAGGTCATTAAACGGTGCAGTTATATTTAAGGAAGGTGTAAGTGAAATAGGAGATTTTGCATTTACATCATATTCAGGCTATATGTCAGCTATAAATGAGATTCAGTTTCCTTCAACATTGAAGAAAATAGGATGTTTTGCTTTTCAATATGCCACAAAAGTAACGGAATTGAATTTGCCTGAAGGTCTTGAAGTAATATCTGACGGAGCTTTTAATCATATGACGGGAATAAATAATACTGTAATTACAATTCCGTCTACAGTTAATGTAATAGGCGGAGATTATAATGTAAGTGAGAATACGGGATACGGATGTCACGTTTTTTATGATTTTGGCAAGAATACAAGTTTTACTACTTTTCAGGTAGAGGCGGGCAATGAATATTTTACGGCTGTTGACGGTGTTCTTTATTCTAAGAATATGACAAGAATGGTTGCCTATCCAAGAGGTAAGACAGATACAATATTTGAAATTCCCGAGGGAGTTACACAAATTGATGAAATGGCATTTTCAAGAGCTGCATATCTTGAAAAAATTATACTGCCCGACAGTTATATAATAAGCACCGAAGTACCTGAAAATGTTTTAAATCAAAACGGAAACAGTCTTTCTGTTGCAATCTATGTTTATACCACAATAAATGAAATTGGTGTAAAGGATACAAATGAAAATTATACAACAGTTGATGGTATTTTGTATTCAAAGGATATGAAAAGTCTTTGGTATATACCTAATCGGTACGAGGGGAATATTGATATAGCAGAGGGTACTGAAAATATGGAAAAGGGGTGCGTATTTGTTGCAAACAGGGCAAACACCAAGTGGAGTAATATAAACATACCTAAAACAGTGTATAATATAAATGAATGTACTCTTGATTTTTTAAATACATATTTTACGGGCTATATGTCAGTGGATAACAGCATATATTATGAAATAGATTATGAAACCAATAAAATTACGGAAATTTCTTTTATATTTGGTGATGTGAATATGAATGAGAGTATAGACAATAGTGATATTGCTCTTGTACTTAAATATATTTCAGGAATAACTGACAATAGTGTGTTTAACAGAAAAGCGGCTGATTACAATAATGATGGCATTATTGATATAAGGGATGCCGTAAAAATTTTTAATGAAATAGATTTGTAACATAACCTATGAGAATCAAAATGAAAGCTTGCTTTCGATTTGCGACGGATAAGTTATCGAATCTTTTTATTCAGATACGCAGTATCTGCCTTATGCAGTAAGGTAAATCAAGGTACTTGATTTAAGATAAAAAGATGAGATAAGGGTATTAACTTCTTGTAATATCTACTGTCAGTATAAAATACTATATAGTTTACTTCATACACCAAATGCCTAAACTTTTCACAAACCCTTTGACTAACAAAGAAATACCTGATATAATAAAAATAATTAAACCAAGAAAGGATTTTACCAATGAAAAAATTTATTTATATTGCCATTATGGCATTTAGTCTTACATCATTAACCGCCTGCTCAAAAACATTAAAATCAGAAAACCTGGGCATTGAAGTTACACTTCCCGGTACAGGCTGGAAAACAGTTACCGATGATTCAGAATCCTTTGTAATTTCCAAAGACAGTGATATGGTTTCATATACATCAACAGCGGTTCCTGATGGCTACAAAATGCCAACATCAGAAGATGACATTGCTGAAATTTTAGGTGATGATATTATGGAAGTAAGTCAGTTTTCTGATTTTACTTACGAAACAAACGATGATGGCTCTCAGCAAAGTCTGTATTTTAAGCAAACTCTTACTGTAGGCAATTCAAGCAGTATCCTTATCAACAAGTATGAAATAAAAGATGGAAAGCTTGTAACCGCTATCGCAACATTAACTGATGCCAATGATGAAAACATAAGTGAAATTGAAGAAATTATAAAAAATACAGATTTGAAATAATAAAAAACACCCTCGGGTGTTTTTTATTATAATTCTATTTATTTATACTTATCTGTTACAACATAACCTTTTTCAACTGCTAAATTAACAATTTTATTGATGTCAATTCCTAAAGCAATTACCATATTTACTAATGTGCTTAAACCGGGAAAGCATTGTTGTCGCTCGATGTTTGAGTACTGCTTTTCAGTAATTCCACATTTTTCTGCTGCTTCCTTTTGTGTATAACCCAGTTTGTGTCTTCTTAAAATAATGGTTTCACTGTAAGCCTGTTTTAATAAGTTTAAATTTGCATTTGAATCAGATTGTTTCATATTGATTCCTCCTAAAATTTGATAAATTTGTAAAAATATTCTATCAATAGAAGAAATATATTGATATGAAATGTATTTCTGTTTATATAAATATTTGAATTTAAAAAAAGTGATAAGCAGTATTTTGATGATTGATGTCATATTATGTTGTTTTTTATTAATAATATGTTGAGCGGAATTTAAGCAAGAGGATATTATTATATCAGAGATGATTTTAAAGAGGCATACAACAATATGATTAAATATAAATGAATCCCCCTAAAGGTTTTAGATGACTTTAGGGGGATTTTTTTGACTTATAGTTTTTTGGTTATGTTATTATAAAACTTTGGCAGTTTTGCATTAAATTTATTTATAATGTTTGAAAGAGTGTTTTATTGTAAAATTGTATTAAAATTTTAAAACAAAATAGTTGACAAAATTCGACTGAAGCATTATAATTATTTTTGCAATTTGAGTGTACAAAAAAAATACCAATAGCGTATTTGTTGGCGGTATGGTTTTTTTATTTTACATCACTTTGAAATGCAATGGCTTTGCCTAAAATGTGGATTTGCTCTAATGTAATTCCTGTGTATACTATGGGTTTATATTTTGGATTTTCGGAAAGGAGGCGTATGGTTTGTTCCTCCGGATAATAATATACTCTTTTAAGAGTTGCTTCATTTTCAATGACAACAACGGCTATTTCTCCGTTTTCTACCATGGATTGCTGCTTTACAAAAACAATATCTCCGTCAAGTATTCTTGCACCAATCATACTGTCGCCCTTGCATTTAAGGCAAAAGTCAGCTTTAATATTTGTACCTGCTTCTATATAACTGTCTTTTTCCTCGTTTGCATATACAGGCTGACCGCAGGCTATTTCGCCAAGCATTGGTATCTTTTGAATTGAGACAGGCAATATGTTATCAAATTGGGAAGGGGTAATATTATCATGGTATCCGTTAATTAAAGCTCTGTTAGGTATGTTGGATTTACCTAATAAATAGTCCATATCAACATTAAAAAAATCTGCTATAGCTTCAAGCATTTCAAATTTAGGTTCTCTTACCGAATGTTCATAATTATTAATTGCTCCTTTGGAGATTCCAAGGCATTTACTTAATTCTACTTGAGATAATCCGCGGGCCGTTCTTAATTCTTTAAGTCTTTCACTAAACGCAGCCATTAACACACCTCGTTTCTAAATAATTGATTTATATACTTATTATACACGAAGTGTGTACTACTATCAATGGGCAATATAAACAAAATACAAGTATTCAAATTGTAAACTTTTGTAATAAAAAAATGTTGACAATGGTACACAAAACGAATATAATGAATTTATAGGTACACAAAACGAATACGATTTAAATTTAAATAAGGAGGTGAATTATATGTCATATAATCATATTTTACGTGAGTTAAGAGGTCAAAAAAAACAGAAGGAAATTGCTGACGATTTAGGCATAACTAAGTCAGCGTGGGCAATGTATGAAAGCGGTAAAAGGATCCCAAGAGATGAGATTAAGATTAAGATTGCTGACTATTTTGGCAAAAGTGTTCAGGAAATTTTTTTTGGACAGCAAAACAGACTGATTTGAATTAATGTAAAAAACAGGGGAACTTTAAAAAGGGTTGAATAAAATAAGGCAGCTTTTAATGAAACAGGCAGGAGGTAAAAAATGAATAAGTTTATTTGTGATGTTGCAGAAGTTGGCATGGATATTTGTTATGCTGCACATTGGTTATTGTTAGCCGGTATGGAGTTGAGCTGTATCTTTATCAGGAAGGCAGCTATGTTATACAGAACCAGAACAAGAATTACAATATTGAGAGTAACAGGTGTTGGTATTGTAAGAGATGTTGTGGATGAAAAAAGCCCCGGCATCGGCAAATGACAGGGCAGATAAGGATTAAGTCCTTATAAAAAATAATTCAATTTTATTCTATTACATAGAAAGGGTTTTGTCAAATGGAAAATATTGGTATACATAGCAAGAGTTATATTGAAAGTATTTTCAGAAATTGACAATAACACAAATGACGGATATTTAACCTTTTAAGGAGGTATAAATGGCAAAGGAAGGCATTGACAGTTTCCTTTTGGATTGCCATACAAATGACAATATTGCTGAGATTGAAGCGGTATTCAGTATAAAAGGATTTGCAGTGTTAGTGCGGCTTTGGCAAAAAATATATGCCGAGAAGGGTTACTACTGTGAATGGAGTGAAAGAAGTCCTCTGCTGTTTTTGTCACAATGGTTTGGTGGAAACAGCGGCGTTGACGTTAATTTAATAAATGAGATTATTTCTTATTCACTAAAGATATGTCTTTTTAACAGGGAGCTGTATGATAAATATAAAATACTTACATCGGAGAGAATACAAAGTCAGTATTTTGATGTGGTTAAAAGGCGTACGGAAATTAAAATTATTAAGGAATATCTTTTAATCAGTATTGGTAATTTTAAGGGAAATGTAAACATTATTTCAATTTATGCTGACAAAAATGAAAAAATTGTAAGCAGTAATTCAGCAAGTAAAGGAAATATAAGTAAAGATAATGTAAGTAAAGAAAAGGGACAGGGAAGCATTTTTCTCCACCCTGATATTGAAGAAGTGAAAAAATATTGCAGTGAACAGGGATTTGTTATTGACTGTGAAAAATTTGTAAATCACTATAATTCTGTAGGCTGGCAGATTAACGGCAGTCCTTTGGTTGATTGGAAGGCAAGAGTGAAAAGCTGGCATAAGGAGGATAGGGAAAAGGACAAGAGTAATGGTATGAGGAATGTACCTAGGGGTGTATTTAATAATTATGACCAAAAGATTTACAGTAAGGAGGAAATTGATGAAATATTGAAAAGAAAGGCAGAAGGGAAATAGGCAGAGTTAATTGCAAATTTTTTTATAAGTTTAAGGAATTATCTCTCAGGGGTACTATGCAGACAATTTATTTTTAAAAGGTTTGTTATGTTGCTTATGTATTGCCAATTTAAGCAGATATTTTATTGATTTTTGAAGATTATGGTTAAATGGATATAGTTGTTGGATATTGTGGGGAATCAGACGTTGAATAGGAGGAAATTTAAAATGAAAGACAATGAATATGAATTTTCAAAAAAAGAAAAGTGGGATTTATGTAACAGTATTTTGAATATGGTTAGGAAAAGTGCAGGCTTGCCTTTAGTTAATAAAAACCAAAATCCCTATTTGAAGGAATAAGGAAGCGTTTTTGGATAATGGATTAAGAAGGGAGGCAGTATTATGAATAAAGAGGAATTAAAAAAGTACATATCTTTGAAAATGGAGGCTGAAACACTTAAAAAACAGATTGAGGAACTTGAGGAGGATGCAAAATCTTTAAGCTCCGTAGTTATAGATGGTATGCCAAAGGGCAGCTTAAAGAGTGATACTGTAGGCAGGCTTATTTTAAGGATTGAAAGAAAAAGGGAAGAATATTTTAAAAAATTTGATGAGGTTTTATGCTGTTTACATAGGACTGAAAAGGCTATTGAAACTCTTGATAATCCTACAGAAAGGGCTCTTATAAGAAAAAGATACCTTGAGGGAAAGCGTTGGGAGGATATTTGTGAGGATTTGCATTATGAGTGGGCTCAGGTGCACAGAATTCATGCAAGGATTTTGAAAAGACTGGGGAGTGATACACAATGATACACTGATGTATGTTATTATGTTATTGTAAATAATATATATTTAATTAATTTTAAGGAGGAATTTATTATGGCAAATGGTACTCACATTATTTATGTTGCTCCAAGCAACAGCACACAGAAGGATATTGCAGATTATGTATGTAATGGTACAAATGATTCGCAGCAGATTAATGCGGCTATTACTGCTGCAAAGACCGGAGCTGAAATTATACTTCTTGACGGTAAATTTAATATAACTGAAAAAATTATCGTAAATAAGGGTGATTTGGTAATAAGAGGTATTGGACACAACAAAACTGTTGTTGAACAGGTTGAATTGAATGGAAGCACATCAGCAATTATTTTTGATATTTCTGCTGATAATGTAAGAATAGAGGATATGATGCTTGTGGATGTTGATGTTGATTATCCTCAGTTCATTATTAGGTCAAGTGATACTTCCAATGAATGTATATACGAACGAATATTCTTTATATTGAAGTCAACAAAGACTAATATTAACGCTTATGTTGATTTGGGTGGATTAGCTAATAAAATTATTAATTGCAGAGTTTATAATTATAGGAATATTCCTGAGAAAGATACAATTAACATTGTAGGCTCAAAGTCAACTGTTGTAGGTATGCTTAATACCGGTAATGGTCCTGTAAGAATTAATTTTTCCAACACATCATATAATTTGTTTGGTAATGATAATACTGAAATATATGTTAATGGTGTGAAGCAGTAATTTTAATGTTTTTAATATTTTAAGTATTTTAAGTATTGTAAATAAATATAATTGGTAATGATTTTTGGTATTACCTACCTTTTATATTTTTTGTTAAAAAAGCACTAAAATAATAGTGCTTTTTTTAATTTTGGGTTATAACCAAAATAAGTAAAGGAGACAAGCAATGGATGCCATTAAAGGCTACATTAAGTTGCTGTTTACCGGTATTTTGTTGGGAGGTGAGATAAATGGCAGCTATATCGGAATATGAAAAGAAAATATTTGCAAATGAGCTTATGAAGGATCAGAATGCAACAAGAGCCTATAAGGTTATAAGACCGGGAGTGAAAACTAAGTCAGCAAATAATATGGGGGCAAAATTAAGATGTGATGCTTATGTATTGTCCTACATTTCGGAGGAAATGGAGAAAAATATAAAAAATGGTGTGGCTGATAAAAATGAGGTTTTGCAGTATCTGACTTCCGTTATGAGAGGCGGGGAAAAAGAGGAAACTCTTAAATGGATTGGTGATGGTATACAGATTATTGAAAAAATAGGTGTATCAGCTAAGGACAGACTTAAAGCGGCGGAGTTACTTGGCAAAAATCACGGCTTATTTACTGACAGGGTTGAGCTTGGCGGCGGTGCAAATATTATAATCAGAGATGATTTGAATGGATGATAAAATAATTTCACTGCAAAGTGTTGTAGGCAAAGGATATAAGGAATTTTGGGAATATGAGGGCAGGTACAGGGTGTGTAAGGGTTCGAGAGCCAGTAAGAAATCAAAGACTGCCGCTTTAAATTTTATATTTAGAATAATGAAATATCCTTTGGCTAATTTACTTGTTGTAAGAAAGGTTTTCGGAACTTTAAAGGACAGTTGTTATACGGAATTAAAATGGGCTATTCACAGATTAGGCGTTGATAGTTTTTTTGAATGTAAGCTGAGCCCTCTTGAAATTACATATAAGCCAACGGGACAGAAAATATATTTTAGGGGGTTTGATGACCCTCTTAAAATTACATCTATTACCGTTGATGTTGGCTGCCTTTGCTGGTGCTGGATTGAGGAGGCTTATGAAATAACATCAGAAGATGATTTTAATATGCTTGATGAATCCATAAGGGGCGTTACGCCTGAAGGTTTATTTAAGCAGATTACCATAACCTTTAATCCATGGAATGAACATCACTGGCTTAAAAAGAGATTTTTTGATGCTGAAGATGACAATATCCTTGCCATAACTACTAACTATATGTGTAATGAGTGGCTTGATGAGGCTGATTTAAGGGTTTTTAAGGATATGAAGAAAAATAATCCCAGACGTTATCAGGTTGCAGGTCTTGGCAACTGGGGTATTACTGAGGGGCTTGTATATGAAAACTGGGCAGAAAATGTTTTTTCAGTTGATGAAGTTACTAAGTTACAGGGGATTAAGTCCGTATTTGGTCTGGATTTTGGTTATACTAATGACCCTACTGCATTATTTTGCGGTTTGGTTGATATTGCAAATAAGGTTATTTATGTTTTTGATGAAATATATGAAAATGGGCTCAGTAATGAGGATATAGCGGATAAAATAAGGGTAAAGGGTTACTCTAAAGAAAAAATAACTGCTGATTGTGCAGAGCCTAAGAGTATTGACAGGTTGAGAACACTGGGAATAAGACACATTAGGGCGTCAAGAAAGGGTAAAGACAGTATAAATAACGGTATTGACTTTATTCAGGGGTTTAAAATTTTTATACATCCTAAGTGCGGTAATTTTATCAGGGAAATTGGTAATTATACATGGGATAAGGATAAAAATACAGGTAAGTCTGTAAACAAGCCTGTTGATGATTATAACCATCTTATGGATGCTATGAGATATGCTTTGGAAGAGTTTGTGAAAGGGGATACATTTAGTTTTGAGTGAGATGCGAAAAATTGGGATAAGTAATGGAAGGAAAAAAGCCGTTGTTTGAAAAAACTTGTTCGAAATATTGACAAATTAAATAAATTATTATATAATAATATTGCAGGTAGAGATACGCTGTATACCTGTGTAACCGAATTAACGTTTAAGCGACATGTAATGTCGTCGGTCACAGGGCCACCTTCGGGTGGTTTTTTTCTGTTAGGTGGTGTTATTATTAATATTTATATATATTCAGATGAATCAGGAGTTTTCGACAAAGAACATAATGATATTTTTGTGTTTGGCGGACTGATTGTTTTAGGTTCAGATAAAAAACAAGAGTGGTCAAGAAGATATGCAAGAGCTGAGAGGACTGTCAGAAGAAAAAAGAATGTAGATAAGTCATACGAGCTTAAAGCAACGCAGATAACTAATGAAGAAAAAGGAAAATTGTTTCGTTCATTAAATAGCTGTTATAAATTTGCTGTTGTTGTAAAGCAGGATAAAATCATAAAAAATATATTTAATAATAAAAAGTCCAAACAAAGATATTTGGATTATGCTTATAAAATTGCAGTGAAGAGAGCTTTTGAAAAATTATTACATAATGACATTATTCAGGCATCAGATATAGAAAGATTATTTTTTTATGTAGATGAACATACTACTGCAACTAATGGGAGATATGAATTGAAAGAAGCACTTGAACAGGAATTTAGATTTGGAACTTATAATCAGGAATTTTCTGTTTTTTATCCGCCTATATTTAAAGAATTAAAGGATGTTGAACTTAAATATTGTAACTCTAATTCCACATTGTTAGTTAGGGCTGCTGATATTATATCTAACAGAGTCTTTTATTTAGCAAAGCATGATAAGGAAAGATTAAAAAATATAAGAAATTTTAATTTAATATATTTACCATAAAGCACTTAATAATTATGTTGAGTGCTTTTTTTATACAATTTAACCGACAAAGGCATCGCAGATGCCGTCGGTTATGAGTATGTTAAAAAACGAAGTTTTTTTAAATTTTACGTAGCGTAAGCGGAGTACGAATATCTTTGACTTTAGTTACTCAACACCTATAGAGGTGGGAGTCTTTTCCGACAAGATAAAAATTCTTTTTAAAAAGGGGGATTATATGTTTAGTTTTCAATTTCCCGGCTCTCAGATGCCTTATATAAATGCCATAATCAGGCAGGGGGCTGAAAGCTGTATTAAAGACAGTGAGTTTATACTGAGGGAAATAAGGGAGTTTATGGCAAGCCCTAAAAGGGCAGATATGATTAAGGGTATTAATTATTACAGGGGTATTCATGACATACTTAACAGAAAAAGGACTGTTATTGGTGCTGATGGTACTCCTGAAGTGGTTAAAAATATACCTAACAACAGAATTGTTAATAATCAGTACAAAAAGATTGTTGACCAGAAGGTAAATTATTTATGCGGTCAGCCTGTTACATATAGTGGTGATAACAGGCAATATAACAAACTTGTTGCGGAGGTTTTTAACAACAGGTTTAACAAGGTATTAAAGCAGGTTTGTCAGGATAGCTTAAACTGCGGTATTGGCTGGCTTTATGTTTCTTACAACAATTTGGGTGAGCTGTGTTTTAAAAGATTTAAACCTTGGGAAATTATTCCCGGCTGGGCTGATGATGAGCATACTGAGCTTAGTTATGCTTTAAGGGTTTATGATGTGGTTTCTTATGAGGGCAGAAACAGAAAGCTCATAACAAAGGCTGAGGTATTTGACGGCAGAGGTATAAGGAGATTTGTCATTGACGGGGGCAGTCTTATTCCTGACGGTACGGACTGGGAAACTCCTTATTTTTACAAGGGCGGTATGCCTGTAAACTGGAATAAAATTCCTCTTATAGCCTTTAAGTACAACAATAATGAAATTCCTCTTATAAAAAATGTTAAGACATTACAGGACGGTCTTAATCTGGTTATAAGTAATTTTCAAAACGGTATGGAGGAGGACCCTCGTAATACTATACTTGTACTTAAAAATTATGACGGTGAAAATCTTGGTGAGTTTAGAAAAAATCTTGCTACTTACGGTGCCGTAAAGGTCAGAAATGCAGACGGCAGCAATGGCGGTGTTGAAACTCTCAGTATTCAGGTAAACAGTGAAAATTATAAAAGCCTTATTGACATATTGAAAAAGGCTATTATTGAAAATGCCATGGGCTATGATGCCAAAGATGACAGAATTGGCGGTAATGCCAATCAGATGAATATTCAGAGTATGTATTCAGACATTGACCTTGACGCTAATGGTATGGAAATGGAGTATCAGGCTGCTTTTGAAGAACTTCTCGATTTTGTTAAGGCTCATTTGAGCAATACTGGTAAGGGTAATTTTGATAAAGACAGGCTTCAGGTTATTTTTAACAGGGATATTCTTATTAATGAGAGTGAAGCTATTGAAAATTGTGTTAAGTCAATGGATCTTCTTTCCCATGAGACTGTTGTGGCCCAGCATCCTTGGGTTGATGATGTGGGGGCTGAGGTTGAGAGGTTGAGGAAGGAGAAGAAAGCAAAGGACTTATATTAAGTTTTTTGGTGTATTTTAATAAAAAAGTATTGAAAAATGGGAGTATTCTTATTAAATTTTAAAAATAATTTTATTAAAAGTGAATAAATTTGTTGACAGTTATTTAAAATAAATATATAATTACATTACAGGAAGTTAAAACTTCCTGTTGCTGTGTTTGCTTTGCTTCACAGCTGCCCTGCTTCACAGGGCAATGTAGTACCTCGGCTGACTCCTCGGTAACTCATCCTCGCAAATCGAAAGCGAGTTTTCATTTGCTTCGGATAAGTTATATCAGGAAGTTGAAACTTCCTGTTGCTGTGGAAAATTAATTATTAGGTATTGTAAACTCTTTTTGTTGGGGGTGATTGTATGGCAACTAAGAGTATGTTAAAAAATGTTGAGATTAGGGATAAAAAATTAGCTCTTGACTTTGTTAATGCTCTGGATGTTGCATTAGCAAGAGCTGAAAGTAATGTAGGTAATGATACAGTGAAAAGAGAGTGTAAAGAATTATCAGGAGAAGAAATAAATAAGTTTTTTAATATGTAAGTGTTATGAATGGTTTGGAAATAGAATCAAAATTATTTTCTATGAATTTAAATGATGTAATTAAACAGTTGGGAGAGGATAAAACTAAAAATATCCTCTCCTCTTTTGAGTGTCCTTTAAATAAAGATGTGGAAAATTTTTTGAGAGAAAAGGCTATTATATTTAATAAACAGGGAATATCCCGAACTCATCTTGTCTATAGTCATATAAAATCCAAAGAATTAGGAGAATCAAAAGAATTAGTCGGATATTATACTATTTGTTACAAAAATCTAACTTTATATAAAAGATTTTTCACAAACACAATGTGGAAAAAAGTTGTTAGATTTGGGGATAAGCCTCCTGAAGATAAAAAATGTGATTTTTCTGCTCCTCTAATAGGTCAGTTGGGTAAAAATTTTGCTAATAGTAACAATACATTGATTAAGGGAAGCGAATTGTTGGATTTAGCATTGAATAAGATAAAATTAATACAAAATGAAATTGGCGGTAAGTTTACATATTTAGAGTGTGAAGATAATCCTAAATTAATTAAGTTTTATGAAGATAATGGATTTACAGTGTTTGGTAAGCGAACATTAGATAGGGATGAAACGGACATTAATGGTGAATATCTGGTACAGTTATTTAAGTATAATAAACAGTAATTATAAGTTATGTCCTGCAATGAAGCAGATAATATTTTAGACAGCCTTTGGGGTTGTCTTTTTTATTTTAAGGATATAGGGTTGTATTTTTTATATTTAATTAGTATACGTTGCGATAATTGTCGAATTATGAATTGTTAAAATTTAGTCTTTTGTGTACGTTTATGTTATAATTAAAAAAAACGTATAGGAGGGCTAAATATGGAAGTAATTATGCAAACAATAAGGATTATTGATTATGAAAACAATGAGGTATATGTAAGAAATACTCCTGAAACATTTTCCGAATATGTAAGGCAACTGGTTACTTATATAAATGGAAACACAAATATTCGTGAATACAAAACACGTTCAGTAAATAATGAAGTAATAAGCTGTGTTTTGGATATTATAAAAAATCAATTAGAAGAAGAAATTGTAACAGATAAAATTGACACTATTGCAAATAGACTTCTTTTAAAAGAACGTGATGCCCAGAAGAGAATTTCCAATATGAATAAAGAAGTGCAGAAGGGCAGTCTTATACAGGCTCTCTTATATGATGCAGATTTGGATAAATATACTTATTTGCTGGCAAAGGTGGAACATACGGGCTTTGTGGATGATTCCGATTACAGTTTTAAAACAGGATTTTCAAAGGATATAAAAAAGCTTTGGAAGTCATGTGTTTTTGAAATTAAGGATTTAGATGCAACGGAATTTAATGCTAAAGTCTATTCTAATACTTCTGCAGTTTATTGGTATGGTGAATTTTTGGAGTTAGATCAGGTTGTAAGCGATGAGGTCAATACGGATAAGGCTTTTAGTTCTGTTGACAGTGTTCTAAAAAGAAATGTATATAAAGATGCTCCAAGGGACCATATGGTGATAAGAAATAATTTAATAGGTTATTTTAAGAATCATGATTACATAGATTATAGTAATATGGTAGAAGATATATTTGAAAACTACCAGCCTATAGAACTTCAAGAGGAGAAAATGAATCAAATTATTGAACATGTAAAAGAACTACCTGATAAAAATAAATTTGACAGACAGTTTAATACAGTGGAATCAGTAATAAATCAAAAAATTAAAGCAATCTATGATATTTATCCCGGAATTCAACTGAAAATAACAGATTCATTTAAAAATTTGAATGATACAATTAAAGCATATAGGGATAATGATGGTAACAGATATATTAGAATAAAAACAGATAATGAAGCAACATTCAAAAGATTTTATCATGAATAATAATTGGGAGGTGTTAATATGCTTGAAAATTTAATAAATGCAGCCATAATAAAGAATATTGCTGTTAGTGAAAGAATGAAAGTATATGAAGCCTCTTATGAATTTGATATTGAAAATGCTCCGTCATACAATTATTTTTATAATATTATAGACTTTATTCCTGTTAGAGATAAAATTACAATAATGCTAATTTCTTCTGATGATCGTAATTTAAATTTTTCACCTTCATCGGTAAGTGAAAATGATTATAACGGGTTTATCAATGGAAGCTTTGATGACGAAATAATAGAAGTTAAAATAAGAATTGACAAGGAAGTAAAGGAAAATCGTTTTTCCATATACTCTTTTAATAAATTTGCAGAAGATATTTTATCATTATCATTGGAAGATGTTATGATTGCTTTTTCCAACTTATTAAAGCAATCTACATCCTTTTTGATTTTTGATGTGTATAGTCCCATAAATATGTTTGCTACAAAATCCATGTTTTTTATTCCTTATGGAGAAAATGGTAATGGCAGAATAAATTCAGATTTTAACAGGGTTCAAAGAATTGAAAGTTGCAAGGAAGTATCATATTTTTATAATTTTGATGTTTATGAGATACTGCCAGATGACTTTAAAATTATTGTTGATTATGAAAATAATCCCTTAAGCGAGCTTTTTCAAAAAATAACTGTTTTATTATCCATTAGTTTTATTGCAACATCTGCAACCATAAATGAAGGTCAGTTAAAAGGAATTATAAATGGACAAAGGGCAGCGGAATATTGCTGTGATATAAATAATTTGCCTTATAACAATATATTGTATAGAATTTATGATTGGATTTATACAGATGGAAATGCTATTGATAAAGCAATAATAGCACGTAATGTTATTAGTTTGCATTGCAGATATGCCCCTATGGTTGACATGGATGAAAAGGTAATTGCTTCCATACGGTCAAATTATAATTTATATTTAAAGGATAATGTTAAGGAGTATTTGAAACTTAAAAATAAGGTTGCGGAGTTTATAAGTGATATAGTGTCCAAAACCGGTGAATATGCAATGGTATTACTGGATAAATTTAAGTCCAACATAATTGCAATTTTTGGATTTTGGTTTACTGTTATTATAGCAAATATTGTTTCAAATAACCCCTTGGATAATATTTTTACAAGGGATATTACTGTTATAATGGAGTGTATATTGTTGGGGTCCTTTGTATATTTAATTATTTGCTGCAAGCAATTCAAATATGAAATGAATAAGGTATATGAAAGTTATGATAAGCTGAAAAAAAATTATGACGGTATATTGACTGATGAAGATTTGGCTGAAATATTTGAAAATGATACATTAATTGACAATATGAAGGATACCATTAATAAATCAAAGAGAGGTTATTTGATATTGTGGGTGATTTTTTTGGTATTGATTTTTATTGTTGTAGAAATTATGAGCTCTGCTCCAACTTATCAGTGGATTTATGAATTAATTAAAAAAATTTGTATTAAGAGTTGATAAGGATTTAAGTGGTGGTTGAGAATGGAAAATATATGATTTTACTACATTGATATATGTATATGATAAGGTAGTAAAGAGTGATAAGTTAAGAAAGAACAGACTTCAACAGTTAAAAGATTTGCTTAATAACAGGTTTATCATATATGCCTTAGGTCGTAAGGTGAGGCGAGTTTTACTTGACTTAAAATAAAAAGATGAGATATACCTGACAGTTACCGACGTACTTTTATCAACTGCTTTAAGCAGTTGAGCTGAGGCAGCAGCCAAAATAACAAAGTTAATTTGAATAAAAGTATGGAGGCATAAAAAAGCACTTGACTTATGTTGAGTGCTTTTTTGATGGGGTGAAAGTGGTGGTTGTTTATGATTTTATAAGATGAAAAGGTTTTGAGATATTTGGTGTAATATGAGTAAGTGTTAGGCTTGCTCTTATTTTTATGTAAAATATTAAGGAGGGAAGTATTTTGAAGAAAGAGGATTTAATTGCTAAGGGGCTTAATGAGGAGCAGGCGGAGGCTATATTGGAGCTTTATAATCAGGAAATTAATAATTTTGTTTCTAAGGCTGATTATGATGCTTTAAATGAACAGCTTGGAAGTCTTGAGCAGGACAACAAGGCTGCCCTTGAAAAGCACAGGGCTGAAATTGAAAGCCTTAAAATTAACAATGCTATTGATATGGCTTTGACTAATGCCGGGGCTAAGACTTTAAAGGCCTGCAAGGCTATGCTTGATATGAATGGTATTAGGCTTTCAAAGGATGGCAGTATTACGGGACTTAATGAGCAGATTAAGGCCCTTACTGAAGGTCAGGATACCAAATATTTATTTAATACTGAGGTGTTTAAGGGTGCTCATATTGGCAGCAGTAATGAGGATATTCCCCTTAATGTTGATGATATGAACTATACTCAGTTATGTGCTTATATGGAGGCTAATCCTGAAGCGGAAGTATAAAAATATTTTGTATTATTTTTGCGGGGCGGTTTCCTATGCTATATAAAAATTAAATTGGTGCGAAAAATATTTTACAAAATGTGACAAATGTTGTATAATGTTTGTAAGCAAGAGGGAATATTGAATCGGAAAGATTGATCCGACAACAC
>DBGCRA010000162.1:0-5401 GCA_048359195.1 Candidatus Gallispira sp. | reverse complement strand
CATTTAAAAAGAGTAGCCTTAAACTGCTCTTTTTTATTCCAATAATTTGCATTCAATAATTTACATTCCAGTATGGTACTAATGTAACCCGTCAATTTCAATCCACACTCCCGTGTAGGTAGTGACACACCAAATTTCGCATACCAAAAAGGACTTTGCGTTTTACTACGCTACAAAATAACATTACTCTCAAACTTACAAATCAACATTTGTAATTGTATTATTTGTTTTTTTTAATTCGTTTACAAATTTCTGTGCCTTAAATGGTGCATTTGTAACATCAAAACCAATATACTTCAAGTTTTCATTATCTTTATATGTAATAATCAAATAACTATAATATGTTTTTATAGCTTTCTTCTTTGCTCTTCCTCCTATGATTGCACCCAAAGGACCAAACAAAACAGCACCACCAACAGTGCCGCCAATACTGGATACATATTGCTGCTGTATTTCTCTATCAGTTTTGATTGTAACATCTACAACCTTGCTTTTTAAAAGAGTGAATTTTAAAGAACCAGACTGAAACTCATAGAGTGCTGGATATGATAGAACTGTACACTGAGCATTCTCGGGAAGATTAAGTCCGTTTATATGCTTGAAAGAACCTATTATTGGCTTGCTCATAGGCTTGCCGCAAGCTATTTCGTTTTTTTTGTTGTCTATATAATTGTTATCAATATCTTTAACACTACTATTTACTGTTGGTTGACCACAATTCGGACAAGCTACAGCTTGATTCGATACGTTTTTGCCGCAAGCAGGACATTTAATTAAATTTGGCATACTTTTATCAACCTCTTTATCTTTAATATCAATTTGAGTAGCTTCTTCGTCATTTTTGGAATAATATATTTCTGCATTATCATTCAAAGTTTGGTATTTCGCATTAATTCTCTTTACATTCATAGCTTCAATTTCAGTTTTATCCATTTTCCCTCTATTCATGTATTTAAAAACGAAATATATTATAAACGGCATTATCATCATTAATAAGTAAATAAACATGTCGATAAAATATTCATTTTTGTAAGCCTCATTTGCCATTCCTGCAAAAACAATAATCCAAATAAGACTAATCATAAATATAACTATTTTCACAATTAAAAGTAATATTTTTTTCAATTTTTCCATAAAACCACCTCACTTTTTGTCTACATTATAACATTTAAAAAGTGAGGTGTCAATATTTGTAAATAAAATCTCTATATTCCCTCTGTGCTTATAGCAGCTTTCTTCTTCAAATATCTTTCCACCTCTTTTACAGGATTGTAATTTTGTCCTGTGTTATTGTATGTATTCTGCATACCTGATAGGTCATATGTAATAGTTTTAGCTTTTGACGTATAATTCATAATAGCCTCTCTTTCCAAATTATCCTTAACTAGGTCAATTAGATTATTTGTTTTATCGGTATTATCAGCTATTTTTTTAGTATTTTTAGCGGTTTCATCAGTGTCGTTAGCAAGTCCGTCCAACCCTGTGTACTTGTCAAGAAATTCTTCCATTTCATCAAAGTATTTAGAAGGGTCGTTTTCATTTTCTGTTGAAAAATTAAAAAAACCTGATATTTTATCAGATACTCCATCACCCCATGCTGCACCTTCTTTAAACGCTTCCTCTGCCCATCCAATTGGACGAGTATTAAATGTTGATGCACCTATATTATAAGCATCTTCTAGGCTTGCGAATGTGTAGCGAAAACCTTTTTCTTCTGCTGCTTTAGCTGCCCACTCATCTGCTTTATTTATAATCCCCGAATAATCAAATTCTACAAATGGTAGCTTATTTAATTTTTCGGCAATCTGACCTATTATATTCATAATGGCGCTTCCTAAACCATAGAAAGTCGCCTTTATATTCATAGTTGAATTCTTAAATGCACGCTCGATATTCCTAACTAACGTTTTAATGACTTCCCATATCCCTAGAAATACATTAGCTATATCTTGTCCTAAATATATAAATCCTTGTTTCAGGTAATTAACAACACCGCAAATAACACCAAATCCAGTTTCTGCAATACCAAAGTACTTGCCCAAAGCCTCGCTCAGATAATACATTGCAACTATCCAAATAGCAATTAAAGCAATAATCCACACAATAGGACAAGCATAAAGTGTAGCATTATAGATTGCCTGTGCTGTTGCAGCTACCATTGTAGCCACCTTAATTGCCGCCCATCCTGCCACAATACCTGTCAATATTGGTTTGATTATGTCCCAGTTTTCTTGAACAGTTCCAACAAATCCGTCAAGTTTGTCCGTGAGCCACGCAAGCCCTGCGGCAGCTACAGCCACTACATTACTTATACCATCAAACATTTCCTGAATATTTTCCGAGGCGGCAAGTTCATCGAGTTCATTTGTAAGAGGTTTAAACGCCAGCTTTACATCATCCACAAATCCGACCCACAGTTGTTCCCAAGTGACAGGCATTTGTTCAAACTGTTGGTTAATATCATCAGCTGCACTAATCATTGAGTTTTTAATAATATCTGCTGTTATCGCTCCATCAGAGCTTAACTCCTTTAATTCCCCTTTACTCACACCCATATATTCAGATATTGCATCAGCAACCATAGGGGCGTTCTCCATTATGGAACGGAACTCATCACCTTGCAGTTTACCTGCTGCCATGGCCTGCGTAAGCTGTAACATAGCTGCATCCATCTCTGTCGCTGTAGTTCCAGCCACAACAAATGATTTGTTTAGCAGTTCAGCAAAAGCTATAAGCTCTATATTTGAATTAAAGCTGTCACTTGCAAGCATTCCAAGTTTAGAAACAGCATCAGCAGTAGTTTGATATGAAGCTCTGCTCCGTTTAGCAGAAGCCCTTATTCTTGCTTCCAGTTCTTCAACACTTCCGCCGTCATCGACAATTAAATTTAGTCTTGCCGTTGTTTGCGATACCTGATCAGAAAGCCCTACCGCAGTTTTTATCCCTTCCATAACAGCCCTTATGCTTAAATACCCTGCACCTATCTGAGCTATTTTGTTAAGCCAGCCGTCAGAAGCATTAGCAACGCCTTTTGTGGCACTTTCCACATCTCTTGTGGCATTAGCTGCTCCGTTTGCCTTATTATTTATTTTATCAAGTCTTTCTGCGGTTTCTGCAAGTTCTGCATTGGCGGTGTCTATATGCTGCCTCATTTCATATATCTTAGCGCTGTCAAAACCTGTATTTACCGCTGCATCAGTTCTTTCCATACAGTCTATCATTATATTAAGTGCACTTGTGATATGCTGTATAGTGCTTGACATCATATCATTAAGCTGTATGCTTGCATTTACTGTCATTGCCATAGCCTCACCTCCTAAAGCCTGTCAAAAGCAGACTTTTTCTCTTTTTCATACCTCTGTGCTGCGGCAATTAAAAAAGCTTGCTCGCTCTGACTTTTCTTTAGCACCTCAGAGGGTGCCCAGCCATACTGTGTAAAACAGTAGTATGCTAACTGTGATAACTGGTCACCCTCTTCAATTAGTTTTTTGCTTCTTCTACGTCCTCACTAATATTCTTAAAGCCGTTTACTTCAAGAAGATGCCCCAAAAGGTTGTAGTACTCTCCTACATTATCGAACATCAGTGTAATTAAGTCCTCAGCCTTTTTCACGCCGTAACTATCCTGCAATTCTGCATTGTTAAGGTTAGGCTCTATAACGGAATTGCACACAAATTTTTTATTAAACAATGTATTGTTAAACTTAGATTTACCCTTATCAGCAAAGTTAATAGATGTACACTCATCTCTTATAGCTTCATACTCATCAATACTTAATTTCTTAAACTTCCACGGAATAGCTTTTCCGTTCTCGTCCTTAAATTTCTGTGTTGGTACATATTCAAATGTTTCGTTTCCCTTATTTCCCTTGTTTAAAAATGATTTTAAATCCATAGTATAAATCCTCCTAAAAAATAATAATTAAAGCATTCCGTCCAAACTCTCAAACTCAGTCGGCATATCCCAGTCTTCAAACGTAAAGTTAACCTCATCACTTAAATAATCTCCGTCAGCATCAAATGAAGCCAAAGTCACACCATCAAGATTACAGTCATAAAGCATAATTTCCTGCTTTCCTGCCTTTGACGTAGGGTCTTCATTGATAATCTGCATATCAAAATACAAATCTTCCCCTGTATCCTTGTAGTGAGCCATTACCTTATTAAAAATACTTGTATTGTAATGAAACTTAGCCTTACCCGTATACTTCATACTGCCTGACTTATTGCCTTTTGAAATTTTACCCAGTATAGGCACTTCTATTTTGTTCTTTTCAGCTTTTGCCTCAAGATTTATTGCCTGCATAAAGTTGTATCTGTCACCGTCAATAGTTACATAACACTCTGCAAGCCTTGCATTTACCGTATCCCTTGCATTTAATTTAGCATTTGCCATTTACAGCACCCCCTGTTTACTCTACAACTACAGTCATATAAAGCTGTTCCATAGCGTTTATGATTGTAACATTGTCTGTCACAACAACGCTTCTCTTTGTGTCACCCTGTTTAACTGTAACATCTTCACTTGAAAAGTTTTCAATAGCTCTTAAGTCCATTAAATTGTTATGGTGTTTAACAATTCTTGACTTAAATGCTGACCTGCCTGCCTCGTCATTAGGAACTTTGCCTAAATAATAATTATTGAATATTGTTGCTATATCCATTGCAATTTGGTCACATACTCTAATTGTCTGATTGTCTCTGAATACAGAACCCTTTTCATCTGTAAATGATACAAGAGAATTTATATCCGTTAATACTCTCACTTCATCACCAACTCTATGGAAAGTGAAATAACCGTTGCTAATTAAATCTTCGAGGTCACTCTGTGAATAATTTGCAGCATATTCAAGAGCATCCTCATGACTTAAATACTCACCATCATATACCTTGTTTGTAAGGCTCTTGTTTATCTCACAACCTGCAAGTGCACCGCATATCCACGGAAGAGTATCATCAAAATCGCCATAACTACTACCAAGAACGCATACACATCCCTCATAATCAGGCTTTTCAACACCACAAACAACACACTGGAACTTCATACCGACTTCATCTCTCATTCTCTTAGTCCATTCAAGTAAAAGTCCATCTTCATAGCCGCAGACGGTTACGGCATTAAAGCTGTAGCTTTCAAGCCCTGATAGGAAGTTCTGCACTGCCGAACCTGTTACAGAACCATTCTTACCTCCTGCAAGATTCTCTCCAGCAGTTGCTGTTAATGTTGCAGATTTTTTAAATACAACATAGTCATTGTCATTAAGTTCACTTGCAGCAGTTACGGTCTGACTGTCAACAAGAGTTGTATCCATATACGTAAGTACATCAAATTTATTTTCATCATCAACATTTTTCTGTATTACTGTCTTAACATAGTTGCCTCTTGAACCATAATATTTAGC
>DBGCRA010000161.1:0-21407 GCA_048359195.1 Candidatus Gallispira sp. | reverse complement strand
AAAAGAGATTTCATATATGTATGAATGCAGAAAAATATATTGAAGAAATACTTGAATTGTAAAAAAAATTGAAGTTTGAAGTTTTGACAGAGAAAAAATTTTCGTGCGTATGTCGTGATTTATAAGTAATGTTTGTTGACAATAAAGATTTTATATGATATAATTCAATATTGAGTTTATGGTTGGGAAGGGATTGTAATGTTTTTTTAGTATTAAATACAGAAAAGGAAGTAATTCTAGTTGAGGAAATTTACAAAAAATATTCAAAATTTATGTATAAAGTAGCATATAGTGTTTTACATAATAAATATGATTCAGAGGATGCTGTTCAACAATCCTTTTTAAGGATTATTGATAATTTAGATAAAATAGGTGACTTAGAAGGAAAAAAACTAGAAATTTTATTGGAACAATTTGTAAAAATGTTTCTATTAACATATATAACAGGTCAAAAAGGATTGTTACATTAGAAGATGATAATTTACAGAACGAAGAAAGAGATATAGAGCTTTTAATTGTAAGTAAAGAATATGTTGAAAGGGTTGAAGAATTTATATATAGTTTAGATAATATATATAAAGAAGTTATTTTATTAAAAGCTCAATACAATTATAGTATTAATGAAATTGCGGATATTTTAAAAGTAAACCCTAAAACAGTGCAAAAAAGGTTAGAAAGAGGCAGAGTAAAAATAAAAAATTTTCTTAGTAATGAGGGAAAGTACTATGAGTAATGATATTGGTAATATTTATGATGAAACAATAGATGTTATAATTAAATTTGCAGGGACAAGGGCTGCAGACAGAATATTTGATGAAATTGAAGCCAGTATGTCTGATGATGATATATTATTTTCTGAAAAACATATAAAAGCTATAAATGAAATTCTAATTGATGAGAAGAATAAAATAAAAAAGCGTAAGCACAATAATATAAATAAACGTATATTGTTGACAGCAATAATTGTTATTATAACTTTTTTAATTTCAGTATTAACTGTAAGTGCATTCAGAGAAAAAATAATAGATTTTTTTATGGAAGTAACATATTAGGGACTGTATTTCATTATGAAAGTGAAATTGAAGAGCAAACTTATGAATTCTCTATAAATATAAAATATATACCGGAGGGCTTTGAACAGTCGCAGGAATATGCAAATAGTAATGAACGGTTTGCAAGATATATAAAAGGAGAACAGTACTTTAATGTAAGCAAACAGATTGTTCCCGATACATATGCAATAAATACGGAAGATGCCAATATAAAAAATATTAATGTTAATGACATAAATGTATTTTATAGCAACAGTGATAAATTAAAAACTATGACATGGATTAAAAACGGGTATTTATATACCGTATCAGGAAATATTGCTGAAGAAACGCTTATTGATATAGTTAAAAATGTTTTTTAAAAAATAAAAAAAGTTGTCGCAAAAACCTCTTTTCAATTGTTTTAATATATAGAACAAAAGAAAGAAGGTTTTTTTATGAAAAAAGCATTTGTCTTTTTAGCCGCTGATTCTGTTTCCAAAGGATATTCGTATAGGATGAAAACAACACACTATGCGCTTGACAGTAAAGGAAAAGTTGTAGAATCGTTTACAATGTATAGTAATACAAAATCTTACTAAATTATGTTATGCTTATTTAAAGTAATTTTTTTGTTTTGGGCGAAATTATTATTATAAATATATAGGATATGCTTACAAAACAATTATAATTTCATTAATCGCATGTGAGATAGACTCCCACCCTCTATAGGTGGTGTGTAAAGCAAACTTTTAAATCGGTGGGAGTACAATCTCCCATCCGATTAATGCTCCGCAAGGATGTGCACGAATTTGGAAAGGAATATGTTGGCTAAAGCCAACCCAAATTCGGCACCAATGCTTGACGGAGCAAGCATTGAATTTATTACGTATTCATTTAAAATCATTAAATAGTATAGAGTACATATAAATTAAGTCTTGGAGGTAATATTTTATGAAAAAGAATAATAAAGCAGCAATGTTAACTATGACTGTAATTATAGGTATAATGTCTATTTGTACTGTATTTGCAGGCGATATGAATGCAAGCGTACAGCAAAGTACAGAAAATATTGATATTATATCTCCTGCCGGTATGGAGATAGAGCCTAATGGAAGTTATTCAGGAAGTGGTTTTGAAACAAGTTACACTTTAAATAAGAAAAATGGTGACACAGTTAATTTTTATGTTGAGAATACAGGTAATGTAGATATTAAAATCACTATTAATGGATCAGGAGCTAGGACCATATCTGCAGGAAAAAGTGGACATATAAGTGCAACTGTAAGCAGTATAAGCAAAAAATATACATTTAAGGCAGTTCCGACACCAAATGGTGGAAGTATAAAGATGAATTATAGAATAGCACAGAGAACAAATTCATAGATCGTTTAAATTGTCGTGTACAACAGTGTGTATATACAGAAAAGCGTTTAATAGAATAATCTGTGGGAATAAGTATATTAATAAATTTGCTTGATTGGTTTTTACCATGTAGCTGAAATTTTTTCAACGAATTATTATAATATATATTAATGATTGTATTACGATTAAATAAGTGAAATAAGTAATTTGTTTGTTGTTCTGTCTTAAAAACTATTTTTAAAGATAAGTGTTTTACCCAAATATTAAAATTATTACTCCCTGTTAAATTATGCAGGGAGTGTTTTAATATTTTAGAATACAGTAATTTACAAAAATATTAGCAAAATTTTTCAATTAACACTTTACAAATTGGCAAAAACATATTATAATAATATAGATTATTCAGATAAAACACTATAGTAGGGACAGTAGGTTTATAAAGGTTTTAAAGAGAGTTGGGAAAAGGTGGAAGCCCAATGGCTGATATATACTGAACATCACCCTTACTGTGGCATACCGAACAATTTTATTCAGTAGGCTATGACGTCTTATCCACGTTACGGATATAAGAGAGGATACGGATTTTATCTGTGTCAATTCAGGTGGTACCACGCTGCTGCGTCCTGTTGGGCTCGGCAGCTTTTTTTATTAGATTTATTGAAAGGAGAAATTTACCTATGTACGACAAGGTAAGTACCAATCTCAATTTTGTTGAGAGAGAAAAAGAAATTTTAGGTTTCTGGAAAGAAAACGATATTTTCGGCGAGTCTATTAAGGCAAGAGAAAATTGTCCTGTATTTACATTTTATGACGGACCTCCTACAGCTAACGGAAAGCCTCATATCGGTCATATTTTAACAAGAGTTATTAAGGACTTAATACCCAGATATAAGACTATGAAGGGCTATAAGGTGCTTAGAAAAGCAGGCTGGGATACTCATGGTCTTCCTGTAGAGCTTGAAGTTGAAAGACAGTTAGGTATTAGCGGTAAGCCTCAGATTGAGGATTACGGTGTTGAGCCTTTTATTAAAAAGTGTAAGGATTCTGTGTTTACTTACGAGAGCCTTTGGAGAGAAATGAGTGACAGAGTTGGTTTCTGGGCTGATATGGATAACCCTTATGTTACTTATCACAATGATTATATCGAGTCTGTATGGTGGGCTTTAAAGCAGATTTGGGACAAGGGGCTTTTATACAAGGGTCACAAAATTGTTCCTTACTGTCCAAGATGCGGCACTGCTTTATCTTCACACGAGGTTGCACAGGGCTATAAGAATGTTAAGGAAACCTCCTGTATTTGTCGTTTTAAGGTTAAAGGCGAAGAGAATATTTATTTCCTTGCATGGACTACTACTCCTTGGACTCTTCCTTCAAATGTTGCACTTTGCGTAAACGGTGCTGAAAATTATTCTAAGGTAGAGGCTAAGGACGGCAAGATTTATATTATGGCTGAAGCTTTGCTTGATGAAATATTAAAGGATGGCTATGAAGTAATTGAAACTTATAAGGGTCAGGATTTGGTTGGAACTGAATATGAGCCTTTATTTGACTATGCAAAGCCTGACAAGAAGTGTTATTTTGTAACTGCTGATTCTTATGTTACATTAACCGATGGTACAGGTATTGTTCATATTGCTCCTGCTTTTGGTGAGGACGATGCCAATGTAGGAAGAATTTATGATCTTCCTTTTGTTCAGCTTGTAAATGAGCAGGGCTGCTTTACTGAGGAAGTAGAAGGACTTGCAGGCGTATTTGTTAAAGACGGCGATAAGGAAATTTTAAAGAGATTAGAGGAAAGAGGTAAGTTATTTGCTGCAATTCCTTTTGAGCATGACTATCCATTTTGCTGGAGATGCGATACTCCTTTACTTTATTATGCAAGAGATACATGGTTTATTGCCATGACTAAGGTAAGGGATAATCTTTTAAAGAATAATAATACCGTAAACTGGATGCCTGATAATATTAAGCATGGCAGATTTGGTAACTTCCTTGAAAATGTTATTGACTGGGGTCTTTCAAGAGAAAGATACTGGGGTACTCCGCTGCCTATTTGGGAGTGTAAGTGCGGTTATAAGCATACTATCGGCTCTATTGCCGAGTTAAAGGAAATGAGTGACAACTGTCCTGATGATATTGAATTACACAAGCCTTATATTGATGCTGTTGAGCTTAATTGTCCTAAGTGCGGTGGTAAAATGCACAGAGTATCGGAAGTTATTGACTGTTGGTTTGATTCAGGATCAATGCCTTTTGCCCAGTGGCACTATCCATTTGAAAACAAGGAAATATTTGATGAGAACTATCCTGCTGACTTTATTTCAGAGGCTATTGACCAGACAAGAGGTTGGTTCTATACATTAATGGCTATTTCTACTCTTATTTTTGATAAGAGTCCATATAAGAATGTAATTGTTATGGGTCACGTTCAGGATAAGGATGGCAGAAAGATGTCAAAGCATTTAGGCAATGTTGTTGACCCTTGGAGTGTACTTGATAATCAGGGTGCTGATGCCGTAAGATGGTATTTTTATGCTAACTCTGCTCCTTGGTTGCCTAACAGATTTGATGACAAGGCTGTTAATGAGTATCAGAGAAAGTTTATGGGTACTTTATGGAATACTTATGCTTTCTATGTGCTTTATGCCAATATAGATAATTTTAATCCAATGGATTATACTCTTGATTATTCAAAGCTTGCTCCAATGGATAAGTGGATTTTATCAAAGCTTAATTCTTTAATTAAGTATGTTGATAATTCTCTTGAAAAATACAAGATTACTGAGCCTGCCAGAGCAATGGCTGACTTTGTAGATGAGCTTTCCAATTGGTATGTAAGACGTTCAAGAGAGAGATTTTGGGGCAAGGATATGCCGCAGGATAAGATTAATGCTTATATGACATTGTACACTGTTCTTACAACTATGACTAAGCTGGCTGCGCCATTTACTCCATTTATGGCAGAGAGTATTTATCAGAATTTAGTTGCCAATATTGATAAGAATGCTCCTAAATCTGTTCACTTATGTGACTTCCCTGTTGCTGATGAGTCAATGATTGATGACAAACTTGAAGTAAATATGGAGCTTGTACTTTCTATTGTAGTTGCGGGTAGAGCTGCCAGAAATACATCAGGTATTAAGAACAGACAGCCTATTGGCAATATGTATGTTCAGTCTGAGAGAAAACTTGACGAGGAGTATTTTGATATTATTCTTGATGAGCTTAATGTTAAGAATATGGAATTTGTTGAGGATGCTTCTAAGTTTACAAGCTACAGCTTTAAGCCACAGTTAAGAACTCTTGGCAGAAAGTATGGTAAGTTGGTATCTGCTATTGGTGAGTATCTTAAAAACGGTGACGGCAATGATCTTATGAATGAGTTAAAGACTAATGGTGTTATTAAGTTTAATATTGATGGTACCGATATTGAGCTTGCTGAAGAGGATGTACTGACTGAAACTGCACAGGCTGAGGGATTTGTTGCTGAAAGTGACAAGAGTACAACTGTTGTATTAAGTACAACTCTTACTCCTGAACTTATTGAAGAAGGCTTTGTAAGAGAGCTTGTATCAAAGATTCAGACAATGAGAAAGGATGCTGGATTTGAGGTTCTTGACAGAATTAAGGTTTACTATAGCGGAAATGATAAAATTGCCAAGATATTTAATGATAACAAGGAGTCAATTTCTACAGATGTTCTTGCCGATGATATTTGTGAGGGTACATCTGCTGTAAGCAAGGAATGGAATATTAACGGTGAGAATGTTGTACTTTCTGTTGAGAAACAGTAAAAATTAAAAATTTATTCTTTAAAAAGGGCATATGAAATAAGTATGCTCTTTTTTATGTTCATAAAAAATTTATAAAAATCTAGTTTAAAGAATATTGAAATTATATTTAATAAATGTTATTTTTAAATAGAGGTTATTTATTGAGAGAGGAGGCATTTTTATGAAGAAATTTAAAATTTTTGCGGTTATTATTTTAGCTTTTGTACTTGTTTACGGGTTTATACAGGTTTGCTTTGCTGATGCCTTTAATGTGGATATTGAGGGACAGGGAGATAATGTAAAGCTAGTTTTTACAATTAACGGAAAAAAGTATGAGTTAAGTTTAAATCCGTATACGGGGGATGTTACACGGGATAAGGACAGTACAAAGAGTAATACGGAAAAAAGCATGGGTTTTGGAATAACACTTGAGGAGGCAAAGGAAATTGCTGAGAAGGATGCCACAGTGACTGCTCCTGCATATAAAAAGGAAAAAACAGATTCTGACGATGGCAGAAAGGTATATGAAATTGAATTTATATACGATAACAAGGAATACAGCTATGAGATTGATGCAGAAAGCGGTAAAATTTTAGAAAAGGATATTGACTATGATATTGACTATAATGAAAATAATTATAAAAATAATAGTGGTCAGTACAATATAACCTCTGAGGAGGCAGAGAATATTGCTTTAAAGGATGCAGGTGTTTCAAGAACTGATGTTAAGTACATTAATTCTCATATTGACAGAGATGATGGACTTTATGTATATGAAGTTGAATTTGTTGTTGACAATATGGAGTACGACTATGAAATAAATTCGGACAGCGGAGTTATACTGTCAAGTGACATGGATAGACATTGATAAGTTGCAATGCTGTTTTGACAATTGTGTTACTAAAAAAATTAACAATTATATTGCTGTAATTCAGCTTTTTGCATAGAAATAATTTAATTTATTTTACGCTGACTTTAACTATTTATATAATTATTGATTATTTCTTTTATGTGAGTTAAAATATAAAAAAGTTTAACTATACAAGAAGGTGAATATATGTCTGTTTTATTATCAAATATTTATAATAGACTGAAAATAATAGATGGTCAGCAGATTAGTCTTGTTGCCGGAGAAAATGGATTAAATAATGTTGTTAAGTGGGTACATATAGTTGAAATAAATAAACTTACTTCATTTTTGGAAGGTAATGAGTTGATATTTACAACAGGTATTGCAATTAAAAATTATGAGGATTTAACAAAACTTGTTAAAAAAATATATGAAACCGGAGCCAGTGGTCTTGTAATTAATGTGGGACCGTATATTGAAAAAATACCTGATAACATAATTGAGTTCTGCAATGAAAGAAATTTTCCTCTTTTTGAAGTGCCGTGGCAGGTTTATCTTGGAAAGACAATGAAAATATGTGCGGAGGAAATTAATAAAGCAGATCAACGGGATTTGGAAATTGCAGTTGCGATTCAAAATGCTATATTTAATGAAGATAATCATAATTTGTATATTCCTGTATTTGAAAAGTACGGATTTCAGCAGGAATGCCCATATTGTGTGGCTTTGGCAGAATATATATGTGAAAATGATGATATAAATGAGCTTGTTGATAAAATAAGCAGGAATATTGAAAACAGTCTTACATTTTATTCTGTTCATGCTAAAGCATTTGCAATTGGAAATTACATAGTTATTCTTTTTGTAAATCAGACAGACAACAGTGTTTATGAAATTATGGAAAACATCAGACAAAGATGCATTATTCACAATCGTAATGATATTAATGTACATATAGGTATAGGGAGAAATACAAACAGTGTGAGGTGTATTTATAAATCTTATAGGATTGCCCACAAGGTAGTTGAATTGCAGAAAAAACAGCATAAGAATAATGAAGTTATGTCCTACAGAAGTATGGGATTTTCAAAGATCTTTCTTGCTATGGAGGATACGGAAATTATGCATGAATACTATTGTGATGTTTTAGAGCCTCTTGTACAGTTTGATTTGCTTAACAATACAGACTTTACGGAGTTTTTGAGTATTTATTTTGAGTGTGATACTTCTGTAAAGAAAACTTCTGAAAGATTGTTTTTACACAGGAATACAGTTAATTACAAGATAAGCAGAATACAGGATATATTAGGATGTGATTTATCTGATTTTAATACAAAAACAGAGCTTTTAATTGCCCTAAAGCTAAAGGAAATTTTATAATAAAAAGTGGTTCTTTAACAAATGTTGTGGTCATAAATCCCCGGGGGGGGACAGTTATAGCAGTTATATTGAACCACACTAAATATTATAGAAACAAAAAGCATTTGTGCCAAAACGGTACAAATGCTTTTTGTTTTGACCTGTTTGTGCATTTGCACGATAAACTTTAGATTTATGCCTATTGTGAAAATAAATCCATATGATATAATGACTCTAAGTTAAACAAATATACAATATCGAATGGAGGTTTCATATATGGCAAAATTAAGTGGTGAGGAAATTATGAATATGCATCAGCAGTATGTTATGCAGTCATGGGCTAAGTCAGGTTCACCTGCTATTCCCGTAGAAAGAGCGGAGGGAATTAATTTTTGGGATTATGACGGTAAGAAGTATGCTGATATGTCATCGCTTTTAGTTTGTTCAAATTTAGGTCATCAGAATAGGGCTATTGTTGATGCAATTAAGGAACAGGCTGAAAAAATGTGCTTTATGGCACCTGCTTATGCAACTGAGCCAAAGTCTCTTCTTGCTAAAAAGCTTTGTGAGGTTGCTGGTGAAGATACCTACAAGAGAGTATTTTTTACAAACGGCGGTGCTGAATCAAATGAAAATGCTATTAAAATGGCAAGAATGGTGACAGGCAGAAGCAAGATTTTCAGCTGCTATAGAAGCTATCACGGGGCTACACTGGGTGCCTCTAATGCTTCCGGTGACTGGAGAAGATTTGCCGCAGAAATCGGTGGTGCAAACGGATTTGTCAAGTTTATGAATCCTCATATGTATCAGGATGGGTATACCAGAGGCGTTGATGACAGGGAGTGTACAGAAAAGTACTTAAAGGCACTTGAAACTCAGCTTCATTATGAGGGTACAGAAAATGTTGCAGCAATACTTATGGAAAGTATTGTAGGTGCAAATGGTGTTATTATTCCCCCTGACGGATATATGGAGGGTGTTAGAAAATTATGTGATAAGTACGGTATATTAATGATTTGTGATGAGGTTATGGCCGGCTTTGCAAGAACAGGTAAGATGTTTTGCTGGCAAAACTTTGATATTAAGCCTGATATGATTACATTTGCAAAGGGTGTTACTTGTGGTTATGTTCAGCTTGGAGGTGTAATTGTAAATGAAAGAGTTTCAAGATATTTTGAAGAAAATGTATTGCAGTGTGGTCTGACATACAGTGGTCATACATTAGCCTGTGCAGCAGGTGTTGCAGCAGTTGATTATTACATTGAAAATAATATATGTGACCACGTTTTAAAAATGGGTAAGATTTTATCTGACTACTTAAATAAAATGGTTGAAAAGCATAAGTGCATAGGTGAAGCAAGATGTATAGGTTTATTTGCCGCTTTGGAAGTAGTAAAGGATAAGGAAAAAAGGATTCCTATGGTTGAATATGGTGAGCATTCTCCTATAATTCCAAGTATTATGGCAGAGCTTAAAAAGAGAGGCTTTTCAACTTTTGGCAGAGAAAATAATATTAATGTTTGTCCTCCTCTTATTATTACCGAGGAAGAACTTAATGAGTATCTCCCTATACTTGATGATGTATTAACATGGGTAGACGAAACATATTGTTAGTAAGGGTGGTTTAAATGGATTGGAATTATGAGCAGCCTGTTTATATCATATTTGGAAACGGCAGAATTAATGAATTAAATGCGGCTATTAAAAAGGTTGGGGGAAGCAGTGGGCTTCTTGTAATACCGGAATATTTTGTTAAAAGCGGTTTAGCTGACAAAATTAAGAAAATTTCAGGAAACATAATTACTGAGGTTTTTACGGATGTATCACCGAATCCGGATGTTACAGAGGTTGACAAATGTGCTGATATTATAAGAAAGAATAAGTGTAATTTTGTAGTTGCAGTAGGGGGCGGTTCAATAATGGACTGTGCAAAAGCAGCGGCAACTACAGCAACTATTGATGATACAATCTGTTCTTATCATGGTACAGGAAAATCTTTACCTGAAACACATCTTCCTCTTATTGCTGTACCTACTACTTCAGGTACGGGAAGTGAAGTAACCTGCGTGGCTGTTTTGACTGACAGAAAATTCGGCAAAAAAGTACCTGTTGTGTGTAACAACTTTTTTCCTGATAGTGCACTTATTGACCCTGAGCTTACATATTCAGTTCCCCCTATTATTACGGCAAGTACAGGGCTTGATGTTTTGTGTCATGCTATAGAGGGCTTCTGGAGCAGAGGACATCAGCCTGTATGTGATGCTTGTGCATTACATGCAGCAGAACTTGTATTTAAGTATTTGTTAAAGGCCTATCACAATCCTAAAGATGCCGAAGCAAGAGAAAAAATGGCAGAGGCATCAGTTATTGCAGGTTTGGCATTTACATTACCAAAAACAACCTCATCCCATGCTTGCAGTTTTCCTTTAACAAATATATATCATATTCCTCATGGTGAAGCCTGTGCATTAACTATTGACTATTTTGCAAGAATCAATAAGAATGCTGAGAATGGAAGAGTTCAGGAATTTGCCGTAAAGCTTGGATTTGAAAATGTTGATTTGATGGCAGACAGAATTTATGAGCTAAAAAAGGAAATGGGCTTAAAATGTGACCTTAGAGAATTTAATTTAAGTGATAAACAGATTGATGAGCTTGTTAAAATAAGCAGACATCCTAACTTATTAAATAATCCTGTTGATATTACTGATGATATGCTTTATGAAATGTATAACTCAATGAGATAGGAGTGGTAGTATTATGAAGATGATAAGAGCAATAATCAGACCTGAAAAGACAGACGATGTACTTAAGGCTTTGGTTGAAGAGGGATTTCCTTCAGTAACAAGAGCTGAGGTTTATGGCAGGGGAAAGCAGATGGGTATAAAAATAGGTGAGGTTTTCTATGATGAGCTTCCTAAGGAAATGCTTATTATAGTTGCGGAGGATGAAAATGAGGAAACTATTGTAAATATTATTACTGAAAATGCAAAAACAGGTTCAGGTAACTTTGGTGACGGAAGAATTTTTGTAACCTCAATAGAAAAGGCATATACAATAAGCTCTATGTCTGAAGGCCTTTAAAAGGAGGTGCTGTTATGGTTGAAATTATAGCAATTGTACGTCCAAACAAAACTCAGGCAACCAAAAGAGCATTAATTGAAGCAGGCTGCCCCGGTTATACCTGTCAGAAAGTAATGGGTAGGGGTAAGAAAAATATTAAAATTCATCTTGAAGATGGCTCGCTTATTAAAACTAAGCTTATTTCGAAGCGTTTTTTCATAATTATAGCTGATGATGATAAGGCAGATATGCTGGTTAAAAGGATTATGGAAGTAAATTATACGGGAGAGCCGGGAGATGGGAAGATATTTATTTCCCCTGTTACAAATACCTATAGTGTAAGAACCGGAAAAATTAATAATTAATATAAGCAAGGGAGCTTTGCAGAGGTTTTTTTTGCCGCTCCCTTTTTATATTGAAAATATATGAAAGGATGTAATTAATATGGTAAAGAAAAAAGGTAAAATCTCTGTTGAGAAAATTATCTCTGTTGCTGCCGTTGTAATAATACTTGCATTATGGTGGGTTGGAACTCATATGGGATGGGCTAATGAAAAGCTTATTCCCACTCCTGAAAAAACATGGGCAGCGTTTCTTGAGGTGTGCAGTGCAGGCTATAAGGGGCATACCCTTCTTCAGCATATTGGCTCAAGCATGCATAGGCTATTAACAGCATTTTTCTGGGCTTTTGTTATAGCAACACCTCTTGGTCTTATAAGCGGTTTCAGCTCAAAGGTGAGAGCAGCCCTTGAGCCGATTATTGAATTTTACAGACCTTTACCGCCCCTTGCTTACTATACTCTTTTAACTTTGGCTCTGGGCATTGAAAATGAATCAAAAATAGCTTTATTATTTTTAGCTTGCTTTGCACCAATTTATGTTTCGTGTGTGTCAGCAGTTGCTAAGATTAAGCAGGATTACATATTATCTGCTTATACTGTAGGTGCAAATAAATTTCAGGTGTTTAGGTATGTAATATTTCCTTCTTGTCTGGCTGACATGTTTGTGGGTTTAAGAACAGCTATTGGTGTTGCCTATACAACACTTGTTGCAGCTGAAATGGTTGCTGCTACATCCGGTATAGGCTGGATGGTTTTGGATGCAGGAAACTGGTTCAGGAATGATGTGATTTTTGTCGGTATTATAGTAATGGGTATTACGGGTTTGTTAATTGACTTTTTATTAAAGCTGATTGAGAAGAAAGTTGTACCTTGGAGTGGTAAGGATTGATAACAAAATTTTTATGAAAAGGAGAAAATAATTATGAAAATTAAAGGATTTTTAGCAGGAATATCAGCGTTGGTTTTAGGTTTATCTGTGCTTACAGGCTGCGGCAGTGATACAGCCAGTACAGATGCGTCAGCTGAAGTAACAAGGGTTGTAATAGGTACACAGGAGATGCCTAATGATGAGGGTATTGCAAAGGCTCTTGAGTATTTTAAGGATGAAATGGGAGTTGATGTTGAACTAAAGAATTTTGACTCCGGTAAGGATGTAAATACGGCTATTGCTTCCGGCAGTATTGACTTTGGTCTTATGGGGACTTGTCCTGCTTCACTTGCAATTGCTCAGGATTTAGGTGTTGAGTTTATTTGGATTCACGAAGTTCTGGGCAGTGTTGAGTCGCTTGTGGCAAGACAGGAAACAGGCATAGAAACAGTTGCTGATTTAAAGGGTAAAAAAGTTGCTGTTCCTTTTGCTTCTACAGCTCATTTTTCATTACTTAAGGCAATTGAAGATGCCGGCATGAGTGCAGATGATGTTGAAATTCTTGACCTTGCAACGGATAAGATATATGCTTCATGGGAAAATGGTGATATTGACGCAGCATATATTTGGCAGCCTACTCTTGCTGAACTGGCGAATCAGACAGTTATATTAACAAGTGAGGATATGGCAAATAAAGGCCATATGACTGCAAATGTAGAGGTAGTCAGAAAAGAATTTGCTGAAGCACATCCTGATATTGTAGTAGGATATATAAAGGCTTTAAATAAGGCTGTTAAGCTCTATAATGAGGATAAGGCGGCTGCCGTTTCAGCTATTTCTACAGCAATGGAGCTGGATGAAAGCGATGCTGAGTTTCAAATGGGTGGCTCAAAATGGCTTACTGCTGAAGAACAGATTGGTGATGATTACTTAGGCACAAGCAGCTCTAAGGGTGCAGTTGTTAAAAATCTTATGGATACTGCTGAATTCTTAAAGGATCAGGGCTCAATTCAGGAGATTCCTGCTCAGGATGTATTTGAAAATGCAGTTAATCCAAGTTATATTGAAGCTGCTTTAAAATAAGTTACATGAAATGAGGGATTTGTATGGAAGAATTATTAAAGCCTATGGACATAGTAGTATCAATTAAAAATGCCTACTTGAAATATGCCGGTGAAAAGGATAGTGTGACAGCTCTTGAAAACATAAATCTTGAAATTAAAAAGGGGGAGTTTATATGTGTATTAGGTCCCTCTGGCTGCGGTAAGTCAACTCTATTAAAGATTATTGCAGGATTTCATCAACCTACCCAAGGTGAGGCACTTATGGGAGGGACAAAACCTATTAAGAGTCCTGACTGGGAAAGAGGTGTTGTTTTTCAATCACCTACACTTTATCCTTGGATGAATATTTACCAGAATGTTGAGTTTGGTCTTAAAATGAGAAAAATTCCTAAGGATAAAATAAAAAAAGATGTTGCAAAGTATCTGGAGCTTGTAGGCTTAAAAGATTTTGCCAAGCAGAAGCCTTATGAGCTTTCCGGTGGCATGAGGCAGAGAGCATCCCTTGCCAGGGTTCTCGTTAATCAGCCAAGCATGATACTTATGGATGAGCCATTTGGCGCACTTGATGCTCTTACAAGACAGAATATGCAGACGCTTGTAAGGGAAATATGGAATAAAACAGGTAATACAATATTCCTTATTACTCATGATGTGGATGAGGCTCTTGCACTTGCTACAAGAGTAATAGTTATGTCTTCAAGACCGGGTAGAATTGTTAAGGAATTTAATACCGAATTCACTTATGATTTGGGCGGTGCAAACGAGGAGGCTGCAAAGTATTCTCCTGAGTATATACATATCAGAGAAGAAATTTTAAGTATAATTAATGCACAAAACAATGCTTTAAAAACGTGTGAAGTTTAAAATTGAAGGGATATTGCAGATGCAGTATCCCTTTTTAGAAGGAGGATAAAATTGAGTAATAAAATTATATTTATAATAGTTCTTTTTGCTGCTAATACCATTCAAACAATTACTGGTTTTGCCGGCAATCTAATTGCTATGCCGCCTTCATTGATTTTGGTGGGCTATGAAAGCTCTAAGGTTGTACTTAATGTTTTTACACTTGTTGCCTGCACAATTATTACATATAAAAACAGAAAAAATATTCAGTGGAAAATACTGATTCGAATCTGCACATTTATGTTATTGGGTATGGCCTTGGGCATTAAGCTTATTGATTACTTTGATTTGAAAATTCTTTCATATGTATATGGTATTATGATTTTGATAATAGCATTAAAAAAGCTGTTTGTAAAAATAGAAATAAAGCTGCCCTGTATTTTTATGTCGACTGTTCTTTTTCTTGCGGGGATTATTCATGGCATGTTTGTTTCTGGAGGAGCTCTTCTTGTTATATATGCAGTATGGGCATTGCCTGATAAGAATAAATTCAGAGCAACAGTTGCACCTGTGTGGATGGTACTTGGAGTTATATTAATGTATTCTCATTTTAAATCAGGTTTATATACAAAGGATAATTTGATACTTATTGCGGCAAGTATTGTTCCGCTTATTCTGTCTTTAAAGGTGGGGAATATGCTTTATGATAAAATAAATCAGAAAAACTTTTTGAAAATAACTTATATTCTGCTAATTGCAGCCGGAATTTTGGTGTTTTACTCCTGAGAAAATTAAAATCTCCAAACTGAATTTTTTATATCAGTCAGGAGGTTTTAATCTTCTTGTGATTGACAATTTTTAATTTTCAGGCTTTTTTATACAATCATTTGCAACAAGTCCTTCGTAAACAAAGTCTGTTAAAAGTTTATAGGCAACGTCATTTAAGTTGCCGTTATCCTGAAGCAGGCATTTAGGAACAATACCCTGTTCCTGCTGTGCTTTATCATTATCATCAAATGTAATATCTGTTTTGCTTAAGTCATAGCCTGAAAGGTATTTTCTGACATTCAGGTAGTGTGAGCCGAAATGTTCGTTCATTATGTCATCATATTCTTCCATAGTTTCACCGTTTCCTTTAGGAAGTCCCATAACAATATATCTGCCTTTATTTTTGCCGCAGGAATCAATTATATCCTTTATGTTGACTGCTAAGTCCTCAAAATCTGACCATTTGTCATTTTCGCCTATCCATATTATATGAACATAATCCTTGTATTCATCGTCACTGCTTGTATTTATAACGGAACCGGCAGGTATGGTAAAAGCCTCACCGTCTTCACTTCTTACGAAATAGTGCTTATTTTCTCCTGTTTCGGAATCTTTTTCTGATTCTCCGCCAATCATACCATTAAATTCACCTATTGTTACGGGATTAAAATGAGCGTTGTCTGAACTTATGGCAAGGGGCCATACATAGCCCTCATCAGTTGATTCTATCTCTATATCTATAAGATCTGCCTTTTCCGGAATTGTTACGCTTTTTGCCACAACAAAGGGCTTTACACCTATTCTGCCAAGAATGGTAAGTACATTTTCCTGAGGTACAGCAAGGTTTACTATAGGAATTTTGTAGCCGTTATCAGTAAGTTTTGTTTGAAGACTTCCCGCAAATGTAGTATTTACTGTACCTGTACTTGCCATAAGGTCAGAGCCTATACATACTATACCGGGTATTTCATTTGATATTTCTGCATATAAAGCCTCGGTTTTAGCTTTGTTTTCTGCAGCGGTTTTGGCATAGCTTTGTGCATTCGCTGCGTTTTTTTCTATTAATTTGTTAGTATTGCTGTTTAATAATATTGCAATAACAGGAATAATTATAACAAGAAATATAATTAAAATTATTGATGCTTTATTAAGGAATTTCAAAATACAACCTCCTTGTTTTTATAAAAAAAGCTAAAGAAGCCGTGGTGACTTCTTTAGCTTTTGGCTTCGTTTTGTATTATTTTATTTTGTCTTACTGCTATGATGTTTGTGTTGATGCTCTGAGTTTGTATTATTATCTGCATCATAACCATAACCATAGCCGTAACCGTAGCCATAACCATATTTTTTTCTGCCATACTTGGTATTGTTGTCCTCAATAGAATTAATAACAACACCTAAAATATTACCGTCTACAAATTTAATGCTTTCCATTGCCTTGTCAAGTTCGTCGTATGTAGAAATATTCTGTCTTACTACAAGCATAATGCCTGCTGATATTTTTGATAAAAGCAGAGAATCCGTTACAACATTAATTGGTGATGTATCAAGAATTACATAATCATATAATGGTTTAACCTTATCAAGGAACTTCTGCATATTGCTTGAACCTAAAAGCTCTGAAGGATTGGGAGGTGTAGGTCCTGATGTAATAATATCAAGATTTTCATAAACACTTTTGTTAACCGTATCTTCCAGTCTCCTGCCTGTTAATATTGATGAAAGACCGTTTTCATTGGGCAGTTCAAACATTTTATGCTGTGCAGGTCGTCTTAAATCACAGTCAACAAGAAGTACCTTAGCCTTTGTCTGGGCAATGGTAATAGCAATATTGGCAGCAGTTGTTGATTTGCCGTCACCTGAAAGGGGACTTGAAACAACAAAAGCATTGTTTTCCTGTGTTGAAAGTGTAAAGTTAAGATTGGTTCTGAGCATATTGTAGGCTTCAGTAACAGTGAAAGGAACTTTGTCTGTTATTATTGTGCCTAAAACTGTTCTCGCCTGGGCATCCTTACGTCTTAAAGAAGCAACATATTTGTGCATAAAGTTCTGTTTGCTTGATGAACCTGAAATATGATATTCAGGTATTTCAGATAATACAGGCAGTTTACACTTAGCTCTAAATTCATCGCCGCTATTAATTGTTCTGTTAAGTAAGTATCTTATTATAATTATTACACTTATAAGAACAAAACCTAAAAAAGCAGAAAAAATGCCGCTTTTTAAAGCATTTGGTCCTGAAGGCAATAAAGGAACCTTAGCTGTATTTATGGTTTCAACAAAGCCTGTGCCTACTACTCTGTTTATAACAGAAGGAGCCGTATCTGCAATAATTCTGCATATTTCAGCAGAAATAACAGGACTTGGAGTAGTTGCGGAAATCTGTATAATTTCAGTTTCGTTAATGGTGCTGAAACTTACGTAACGCAAAATACTTTTGGGATCAATGGATTCTGTTCCGTTTTCGTCAACTGTAGTTAAAAAATACTTGGAAATTTCTTCAGGTGTACATATAGAGTTGAGTTTTTCTGCTACAACATCCATAACTGCATCATTTGATAATATTACAATATATGTTTCAGCAAGACTTTTTGAAGCATCTATTTCTGAAAGACTTGCATTGCTTATAACAGAACTTTTTTCATTACTCTTAACATATAAACAGGTTGATGTAGAGTATTCCAAAGGCTTACATACTTTTGTATATGAATAGCCTATAATGCCGAATATCAATACAACAGCCACAATTAACCCAATATACTTTGTAAATTCCTGAATAATCAGGCTTAGGTCAATAGTATATTCTTCGGTGTTTTTGTTAGTATTCAATTTTTTTTCCTCCGATTTTATAATAAATAACCTTTTTTATTTTTCTGTCAATTCCTCAACAGTAAGCTCTCTGGCGTCACCCCATATTCTTTCAAGGGAATAAAATTCTCTGTCTTCCTTGTGGAAAAGGTGGACTACTATATCACCAAAATCCATTAATACCCAACTTCTGTTATGGGTCTGTATACCTTCCGTATGCTTTAATACAAAGCCTGCTTTAAAAAGCTTTTCGTCTACTGAGTCAGCCATTGCTTTTAACTGATTTGAATTTGAACCGCTTGCTATAACAAAGAAATCGCTTAATGTTGAAATTTTGCTTATATCCAGAACTCTGATGTCCTCTGCAAGCTTGTCCTCAAGTGCAAGATATGCAAGTTTTGCACCTTCAAGGGAATTTGTGTTACTCATTTTTTTCCTCCTTTAAATAATCCAGAGCAGCTATGCCCAGTGGATGTATAATTCTATTTTTCTTTTTATTATAATTAATTGTGCTTTCAAGTGAATATATTATAGCCTTGTCTATGTCTTTATATGCCAAATCTCTTACCTTGTCAAGCCCTTCAAAATATTCTCTGTTAGGCTCAATATAGTCGGCTATAAACACTATTTTTTCAAGTAAAGACATATTTGGTCTGCCTGTGGTGTGATAGGCGATAGCGTCAAGAATTTCATTGTCATTTATGCCATATTCTTCCCGAGCTATTTTGGCACCTAAAAAACTGTGAGTAAGGTCAGGCTGACTTTTTAATATATCGTCAAGTATAAGACCATATTTGTCACAGAGCAAGAGTTTTTCTTCATCAGTAAAGCACTTTGCACAATCATGTAAAAGTCCTGCAATATATGCCTTGTCTGAATCGGCATCATACCTTTTGGCAAGCTGAATAGATTCCTGTGCAACTCCCTGAGTATGTTTGTATCTCTTTGGAGTAAGTACGGAATGAAGTTTTGCGTTTACAGCATCAATTTCGGGTGATGAAATATTATCTGCACTGTACAGACCAAATTTCAATATATATTCTTCAACAGAGGCCGGGAGTAAATATTTAATTGTCTGTCCTGCGAGAACTCTGTGCCTTATATCCGTGGAGGATATTGAAAGGGCAGGTATTTCAAGAAATGTAATCTTACCTTTGTAATTATCTTTAAGATTATTTACAGTTTCCTGTAATTCATCCTTGTTATAGCTCGGTCTTGTTACAGCAACAAACTCACACATTGAAAGCAGCTTTTCGGGATTTTTCCATTTAAGTATTTCATTAATGGCATCGGCACCTGTTATAAAATATATTTTACAATCGGGGCTTAATTTACACTTTAATTCATTTATAGTATCAATAGTGTAGGTTAAGCCTGCTCTGTCAATTTCAATCCTCGATACCTCGAAATGAGGATTTGTAACTGTTGCGAGGACTGTCATAAGATACCGGTGCTCATTATACATAGGATTAAAGTTTTTATGGGGTGGCTTGCCCGTGGGAATAAACAGAACTCTGTCTATTCCTAGCTGCTGTCTTACAGCTTCCGCTGCTACAAGATGCCCGTTGTGGATAGGGTTAAATGTACCGCCCATTATGGCTATTTTTTTATATCTCTTGTAATCTGTTGTCTGGTTCATAAATAAAATCTCCAAAGAAAATCCTTTGCTTCCTCAGCATAGTCAATGCCTATTCTTTTGCCTTGTTTGATTTGGGTTATATTCTGCCCCTCAGTAATATAAAGGTTGTTTCCCAAAAGATTTTCGCCGTTAAGCTCTCTTGTTATGCTGTATGCCATACAAAGCTTACCCGGACCGTTTAAAAAGTTTTTTAATTGATATTTTGTAAGGTCGTTATAAGGCTTATTATATCTTAGCTGTGACATATATTCCACATCACTTACAGGCTCTAATCCCCTTATTAAAACTGCAGCAGGCTCTCCGCTTTTATCCGCAACAACATTAAAGCAGTTGTACATTCCATATATAAAATAAACATAAGCAATACCGCCTGCTTTAAATATAGTTGAGGTACGGGGTGTAAGATTATAATTATAGGCATGACAAGCCTTATCCGTTGCTTTATAGGCTTCGGTTTCCGTAATCATAGCTATTAGTTTATGACCATTGATTTCTCTTACAAGATATTTACCTATAAGCTCCTTAGCAACAACAAGAGCATCCCTTGTGTAAAAATCCTTATTAAGCTTCGTCATATATTTTCTGTAAAAATTCACAGTCACTGTGGTATCTGCCTTCGCTTGAGTTTTCAATAAGCATGGTAATATGTGGCTTTGAAGTCTTTAATTCTTTCAATAGCGGCACATAGTTAAATAAACCGTCACCAACCTGCTCAAAGGCAACATCGCCATTTTCGTCAAGCTTAAAGTCCTTTATGTGCATAACTGAAATTCTGTCACCATAATATCTGAATGCTTTTGCAATAACTTCCTCCTGTTCCTTGTAGTTGTTTCTGTCAAGAAGGTTAACAGGGTCAAGAATTACCTCTACATTGGGAGAGTTAATGTCATCAAGAAATCTCTGCATCATTTCAGGGGAATAGAGGGTGTGTGTGGCAACGCCTTCAACACCTACAATTACACCAAGTTTTTCCGCAGCTGCAACAATTTCTTTCATTGATTTCAGAAGTCGTTGGTAGCAGGTTTCGGTATAAGTGCCGGGAACTATTTTAAAGTTTTCGTCAAGTCTGCCTGTTTCGGTACCTACCATATCGGCACCAATAGCTCTTGCATATTTTAAATGCTCAATGAATCTTGCAACCTCAGCCTGTCTTTTGGCTTCATTGGGGTTGGTAGGGTTAATATAGCAGCCTAAAACGGCAACATGAATATCATTATCAGCAAGTTTTTTGCCTATAAAGTGCCCTAAACCGGGATTATAGTGACCTGTTGTGAAGTCAATGTCAATAATGGATTTTTTAAATGCCAACTGAATATTTTTTATTTTATTTTCCGTAAGTTTGTCAATAAGCCGGTCAAATGTTTGTTTTCCGCCTAAATCATGAGCTCTCATACCAAATGCCATATTTTTCACCTCGTAATTTAATAAATTGTTTGATGGGCAGCATTACCCACTAAGTCACATATAACAATTATAACAAAAACAAATAAAAAAAGCAACTAAAACTAGCTGCTTTTCACGACATACGCACGAAAATTTTTTCTCTATCAAAACTTCAAACTTCAATTTTTTTTACAATTCAAGTATTTCTTCAATATATTTTTCTGCATTCATACATATATGAAATCTCTTTTT
>DBGCRA010000160.1:0-10017 GCA_048359195.1 Candidatus Gallispira sp. | reverse complement strand
TATTATGTTAAAGCAAAAAATAATAAACTGTAATAAGGCATGAGATAATACTGATGTAACCTTGCAAAACAGTGCCCGCACAAATATAATAGTATTTCTATAATATTTACAAAATCTTTATATTTAACTGTTGATAGAATTGGGGATCACTGTTTCTCTAATCTGAAAGGATGCTCAACAAAATATCTTGACAGGATATTTTATCATAGTTGGCTATGTTTTTTGACTTTTCTAATAAAATAAATATTGTTTATTATATGTATCTGCTTCATTAATTTGATACGGCTTTATTTGAAGGATACTGTCACTTGTTGTATAATTATAATTGATAAATTTGAAGTTGAAGGGGAGCAAAAATGGATATTGAATTTAGAAAAATAACGGAGTTCCCTCGCGGAACACTTGCAACTCTTTTGAAAGATAGTTATTCTTTCGAGCCGAAATTCGAGCGCGATTGGAATAAACAATGGCAAAAATTTGATGACTTCTTTTATGATAACCCTCATATTGCTGAGTTTAGTGGATTTATGACTGTATTGGAAGAAAAGCCCATCGGGTTTGTTTCATGGAATCCAACAAATCTACCTGAATCAACAGAAGTTGGACACAACTGTATTTTGACGAAATACAAGGGGAACGGTTATGGGAAACGGCAGATGCGAGAGGCGGTTCAACGCATGATTGCACAAGGAGCAAACAAGATAGTTGTTTGGACAAGTGAAATCTGTGTTCCCGCTCAACACACCTATGAAAGTGCAGGCTTTCAATTTGTAAAAAAGAGTGAGGAAACATTTCACCCCGAATATTCAGGGCAAAGAATACATTACGAAATTGTAGTAAGCAAATTTCAGATTAATAGATAGTCAATTAAATGATTTTAACTCTAAAGGGGGAATTCAAAAAACTGCCCCTTTTTGGTGAATACAGGCTCATTTATGCAGTTTTGTATGCTTAACATCTTCTATGGCATGTTGAAACCGTTTGCTTGTTAAGTAAGAAAAGGCAGTAAATAAGGGGTTCTCAAGAGTTTATGGAAATTTTAAGAGTGTGTTTTATGGCAAAATAGATTGATTAGAGGGAATATTTTTACCCCTTCGAAGTGTTAAAATAGGCATTTTGCTAAAAGGTTTAACATTTTAGCAAAAATAGAATAATCCGTATTTGATTTTTTTGAATTTGTTTGCTATAATTAATATTATTATGAGGCTATTGGGGTAAGGTTATGAATAAAAAGTTAGTTGAAAAAGCAATAAATGAAACAAGGCAGTGCTTAATTCATTATTGGCATAATGACAGTAATTATGTTAATAGCTATTTTGCTGAGGATATAATGTGGATAGGTGCTTTGCAAAGACAGTTCATACAAGGCAAAGAAATTGTTTTTGATGATTTGGCTGACACAAACAGGACAAATCCTATTTGCAATTTATTTCAGCAGGAATTCTGGTGTATATCAAATGACAGGAATACCTGCACTGTTATTGGAAGATATTATGTAACTACTGATAAAAGTGTGGATGAAATAATAAGCGAGCAGCAAAGGTGTACCTTTATATGGAAAGTTGTCAACGGTGAATTAAAGCTTTTGCATATGCATATTTCAAGCCCGGTAGGCTATTTAGAGGAAGGTGAGGTTTTTCCTCATAAAATTGGAAAAGCTACATATAAGTATCTTAGTGAGCTTGCTGAAAAGTATGATGATAAAATTAATACTGTGAAAGTAAAGGATATTAATGGACACATCAGATTTATACTTGTAGGAGAAATTGAGTATGCTGAAGCAAGCGGTCATTACACAATTGTTTTTACTGCTACCGAAAAAATAACAGTAAAAATGGCTTGGAAAAAATTTTTAGACATTATAGATAAAAAATTTATCAGAGTACATAGAAGTTATGTAGTGCAAAGGAATTATATTAAACTTATTAAATCAAATGAAATATTATTGCTTTCAGGAAAAAGTGTACCGATTTCAAGAAAGCATTATAAAGAGCTTGAAGAATATATAATAACTGAGTTTTAATTAGAGTAATAAACCTTGTTTAATGGCAGGGTTTATTTTTTTTGCAAAAAATAAATATTCATTCAGCTAAAATACAATTCGTGCAAGGGGCGAGATTTTAAATTTATTATATGTTATTATATTTACAGAGAAAATTATGCACTTTAATTGTTTTTTATAATGATTAACAACATAGTTAACGGAGAGGATATTTTATGATGAAAAAATATAAGCTTTGTATTTTTATAATTGTTCTGTTGTTATGTGGATGTACCAAAAATACAGATAAAAAGACAATTAATATTGCGGTGACGGGAAGTCCAGGTGTTTATTCTGAATATTATGAAAAAGGGATTAAAAAAGCTTACGAGGATGTATGCGAGGAGTACAAGGACAGCGGCTTTGAAATAAATATGAACATTTATGATGATAAAGATGATTATGAAACTGCGGAGAAAATAACAGCAAAGCTTGTAAATGACAGCAGTACAACAGCAATTATTGCATCTTCATCGGCGGAGATATGTGAAAATCAGGTATATCAGACTGATAAAACAGATAAAATACTTATTTGCCCACACTGGATGTATGAGAGTACATTAGAGGACGGTAATTACAACAAAGTGTTTTCTCTTAATTACAGCAGTAAGAATATTGGTACTATAATGGAAAATATTGCGCAAGGCTCTCCGGCAAAGAAATGGGCAGTTTGTTATTCTGATGATAAAATAAGCAAAGCAGAAATAAAGGGCTTTAATAATGTTGATAATGATATATATATTGTTGATTACGTTAAAATCAATGCTCTTATTTCCGACTTTAATAAAACGGTTGACAGGTGGAAACTGTTGGGAATTGAAGGTGTTATTCTTATACCTTACGAAAATGAGGGCTTTGATTTGCTTTACAGACTAAAGACAGAAATGCCTGAGCTTTATATAATAAGTGATTCAAGTCTGGATGATGACAATGAGCTTCAGGCGAATAGAAAATATTTTGATAATATATATATTGTTGACAGCTTTTTTGTAACTTCGGAGGAATCAGAAATCTTTGCCAATGAAGAATATCTTGATACATGGGAAATTCATGGATATAACGCATTGAGAATGACTGTGGATACGGCGGTTGAAAATGATACCGATGATCCCATAAAAATAGCTGAAATTTTACATAAAAACGGTTATATGGGAGAACTTGAAAACTATAAATTTAATGAAAAAGGGACTTTAAATTCTGAAAAATTCAGTTATATTGAGATAAAAAAGGATGATGTTACAGAGAATACCATTTCAATAAAAAATTGAGGGGGAGGTTTTATAAATGGGGAATTTATTTCGAAAGGAAGCTGTTGAGAATTACAAGGAACAGTTTTCTATAGACAGACAAATTACAAGGCTGTCCTTTTCGACACTCCTTCTTATTATGATATTTATTTTAGGCTTGCTTTTTATTTTTGTATGGTTTATCTTTGGAAACATTGTAAACACAGTAAATGTAACGGGAATTGTATATCCAACAGCAGGTATTGAGAAAATAACTGCATCAAAATCAGGTATGATTTCGGAAGTAACTGTCAATATCGGAGACGATGTTAAAACGGGAGATACGGTTGCAATTATACCTGATGAAGATATTTTAAACAGAATAGATGAGGCAGTTTCAAATAATGCAGATGAAAAAATAATTGAGGAATTAAGACAGGATTATTATAACAATTCTATTATTGTTTCAAAAACTGCCGGAAAGGTACTTTCAGCTTATGATGATGGAACTTATGTTCAGGCAGGAGATGCCATAGTTGCAGTTGCTGCAAGGCAAAAGGATAATAATCAAAGGCAGATATTTGCTTTACTTCCTACAAGCCGAAAAAATAATATAAGCAAAGGATGTGCTGTTCAGGTATCACCTGATTATGCACCCAGAGAAAAATTTGGTTACATAAACGGATATGTTGCCGACATTGGAGAATCGATTATAACCAAAAGTGATGCACAAAAGGAATTTGATGTTTACAATATTCCCAATATTCTTGATGAAAATGAAACATATATATCTGTATATATAAATCTTCTTTCTGATGAAAATACAGAAAGCGGTCTTAACTGGTCTGAAATTAACAGCGGAAATATTGATGTTGAAATAGGGACGGTATGCAGCAGTTCAATAGTTATTTCGGAAAAGCCGCCTTATAAATGGCTTTTGGGAGGTGGCTGATTGTGAAAAACAAAGTCAATGTACCCCTTGTTCTTCAAATGGAAAATGTGGAGTGCGGTGCTGCTTCTCTTGCAATGGTTTTAAGATATTTCGGTAAAAAAAGTATATCTCTTGAACAGTTAAGAATTGATTGTAATGCATCAAGGGATGGTGTTACTGCTAAGGGAATTAAAAGGGCGGCAATAAAAAACGGTTTGGAGTGCAAGGCTTTTAAAGCAACTCCGGAAAGTATTAAAAAGATTTCCATGCCTGCCGTTATACACTGGAATATGGGACATTTTGTGGTGCTTTGCGGATATGACAAAAATTGTTTTTATATTAATGACCCTGCACTTGGGAAATATAAAATAAGTTATGATGAGTTTGACCGTAGTTTTACGGGTATTGTTCTGACATTTGAAAAATCTGAGGAATTTTTGACGGATATAGATAAAACCGGTTACCGAGGATTTACATTAAGCAGTATAAAACCTTTTATTCCTAAAATGATATTTTTATCCTTTGTGCTTATGACAGTTACTGTTTTTAGTATGCTGCTGCCGTTTTTTAATTCAGTTTATATAGACAATATTCTTTTAACCGGGAATGTAGGAAATTTTAGCACACTTATTGTTTCAATGGCTGTGGTTATACTACTTTCATTTATATCAACGACTCTTGTATCGAAACTTAGTTATGAAATAGAAAGAAATATTAATATAAGCCTGAGCATTGGTTTTATGGAAAAAATACTCAGATTGCCTATTGTGTTTTTTAATCAAAGGACTCCCGGAGAACTTGCAAACAGACAGCTTGGCAGCTTTGAGATTGCACATCTTGTTGTAAGCTATATAATGCCTGTATTTTTTCAGACAGTACTTATAATTGTATATTGCACAGCGGCATTTGTGTTTAATATTTATGTTGCCCTAATAGGGTTGGCTGCAATTGTACTTAATGTTGTTATGACAGTTTATTCTTCAAAAAAAATGAGCAGTCTTTCAGCTGTTGGCAGGAAAAATACCGGATTTTACCAAAGTTCTCTTGCATCTTCTGTTGATATGATTGAAACAATTAAATCCTGTTCCTGTGAAGATGCTATGTTTGCAAGACTTACAGGAACAGCAGCTCTCAATATAGAGGCAAAAGAAAATGTTGAAAAAATAAATGTGTATTCATCAGGTGCGTTTTATTTTATAAATCTAATTGTATCCGCAGCAATTCTTGTTATTGGAGCATATGAAATACTAAAGGGTGAATTTTCCGTTGGTACTGCTGTAGGTGTGCTTGGTATGGTATCAGCCTTTTTAACTCCGGTAGGTTTATTTATAAACTCAATTTCAACAATATTTAATTTAAAAAGTATTGCAGAGAGAACAGATGATACAATGAAGTATGGTGATGAAGATGTTTTCCTTTCTGATAATAAAGTGCAGAAAAAGACAATGGACGGAAGTGTAAGAGCAGAAAATGTATGTTTCAGATATGCAAGCTCGGGGGATTATGCTGTAAAAAATATAAGCTTTATCCTTGAAAAAGGCAAAAGCATTGCCTTTGCAGGCGGCAGCGGCAGCGGTAAGTCCACAATGGCAAAACTTATTGCAGGACTTTACAGTGAAAATGAAGGGCAAATTTATTATGGCAATGCTATTAAAAAAGAGCTTAAAAAGGAATATTTTTATTCAAAGATTTCTGTTATAAATCAGTCTGTAAAGCTTTATGAGGGAACGATATTTGATAATATAGCAATGTGGGATAAATCGGTAACATACGATGAGGTAGTTCTTGCCTGTAAGAAAGCCTGTATACATAATGATATTGTTATGCGTAAGGAGGCTTACTATGAAAAAATAACAGAGGGCGGCAAAAATTTTTCAGGAGGTCAAAGACAGCGTTTTGAAATTGCAAGAGCTATTGTAAGAAAGCCTGAAATACTTATACTTGATGAGGCTACGAGTGCACTTGATGTTGAAACAGAAAAAATGGTTATGGAAAATATAAAATCCCTTGGCATAACCCTTATAATTATTGCCCACAGGCTTAGTACAATAAGAAACTGTGATGAAATACTTGTATTTAAAAATGGTGAAGTTGTTGAGAGAGGAAACCATAACACTCTTAAAGAACAAAAAGGCTTTTATTATGAGCTTGTGTCAGATATGGGAGAGTGATAATTTTGCTTGAAAATGAACTTAACAGGCTTAAACAAATGCATGATGAAAATATGCAGTCTGCTTATGCAAATATTGTAAGATCCAATGTGAAAAGCTATAAAAATGAACTTGAAATAATTTTAGACTATTTCGGGATTGATTATAATTTTGAGGCAGATACATTTGAAAAACAGCTTGAGGAAATGAAAAATAAATTTGATATAAGCTATAGAATAATAACTCTTAGTGACGGATGGCATAAAGATTGTATGCTTCCCTTATTCGTAAGCGGAAAAGCCGTAGTTCCTGATTTTAGAGGTAAATGTTGTTTATACAAAGGAAATAAGTGTATTCATATATCTGATAAATATGCAAAGGAATTTGATGATAAGGCACTGTGTTTTTACAAAGGCTTTGTAACTGATAAAATCAGTAGATTGGCACTTATAAAATATATGCTTAAATGTATATCTGTTAAGGAATATGCAATGTTAATTATTTCAATGATTGCTGTAATGTTGTTTTCGACTGTTATGCCGCAGGCACAGTATTATATATTTAACAATCTTATTCCGTCAGGGACAAAAAGTGATATTTTTCCTATAGGCTGTCTTTTATTTGGTGTTATTGTAATATCTCTTGTAATTTACATATTCAGGGGAATTATTACGGCAAATATACCACTATGTATAAGTGCAAATTTACAGGGAGCAGTTATTTCAAGACTTTTAAAGCTGAAAGCGGGATTTTTTACTGAACAGAAAGCGGGAAGTCTAAGCAGCAGTATTATAAAAATATCCGATATTTCAGAAATATTTTCAGGAGATACCATAGCTGCATTATTGTCCTTTGTGCTTTCAATTATATATGCTTTTGAAATATATATTTATGCAGAGGAATTTATAGGCTATGTATACCTTGCATTTACTGTTGTTCTTATATTTACTGTTGTAAATGCTATTTTTGTTGACAAATACAGCAGCAATTTTTCTGAAAAAACAAATGAAATGACAGGCTTCGTTTATGAACTTTTTGGAGGAATGGAAAATGTAAAGCTGAATAATGCAGATTCGGTTATGTTTAACCGCTGGAGCGGTTTTTATGCTGAAAGCCTAAAGGCCCGGAAAAAGCCTATTATTATTAAATATTATAACGGCATTTATGCCCTTGTTATTTCGGTATTTACTCTTATTATCTTTAGAACAGGAATAAGAGAACAAACCACGGCAGCAGGTTTTATTGCATTTATGTCCCTTTATGGCTTATTTATAGGTTCGGTGGGAGATGTTTCCTCTGTGCTTAATGCTGCAGCAGGCTTTAATTCTGCCTATAACCAACTTGAAGGCTTTTTTTCGGCTGAAATTGAGAAAACCGAAAAAAAGCAGAGCATTGATAACTTCGACGGAAATGTGGAATTTTCAAATATTTCTTTTAAATACTCTGACAGCAGTAATTATGTTCTTGAAAATATAAACTTTAATATAAAAAAGGGACAAAAAATAGGAATAACAGGCAAAAGCGGCTGCGGAAAGTCTACTCTTATAAGGCTTTTACTTGGCTTTGAACAGCCTGAAAAGGGCAGAATATTTATAGATAATAAAGATTTGAATGAAGTAAATTTATCAAGCTATCGAAGAAAATTAGGTGTAGTGCTTCAAAGTTCAAAACTCATTCCGGGGGATATTTTTTCAAATATAACTATTACAAATCCTGAATCAACCTATAAGGAAGTAAATAAGGTTGTGGAAATGGTAGGACTTAAAGAAGATATTGATAAAATGCCTATGGGTTTACATACATTTGTATCTGATGATAATCTGACAATATCGGGAGGACAAAAGCAGAGAATACTTTTTGCAAGAGCTGTTTTAAGTAAACCGTCACTCCTTATCCTTGATGAGGCAACAAATGCCTTGGATAACCTAACTCAGGCAGCAATAACAAGGTATATTGACAGTTCAGATGCAACCGCTGTTATTGTGGCACACAGATTATCCACAATAAAAAATTGTGATAACATAATTGTCCTTGACGGCGGAAAAATTGCAGAGCAGGGCAGTTTTGACGACTTGCTTGAAAAGAAGGGAGTGTTTTACGGCTTAGTTAAAAATCAACTGTAAAAAATGCAAAAGGAGGGAAGATGCGAAATGAACAGAAGATTTAAAAGATTTCTTGCATTTATAATGTCATTTGTTATTTTAATGCCTAATATTGTTTTTGCGTCAGAAACAAATTATGTTTATGTGCCTGAAATTGATATTGAAGATGAAGTTAAGAACAGTAACTTATTTTACCTTGCTTCTTCTGATATTGAAATGGAGGAAAATTCAAATGGTCATTATCTTGTAAGAATAGGCAGAGGCGGAGATGTGTCACAGGAAGCCTCCGTTGTTGTAAAAATGAGTGATATTACCGCAAAATATGGTAAAGATTACAAGGTATATCTTTATAATGGCGGATTGTTTAATGAAGCCGATGAGGATAAAAATTCTCTTTCTGTTATGGAAATGATAGAGGGACAAGACTATACCGAGTTTGAAATTAATGATACCGAAGAACTTATTCAGGATATTGAAGATGGTGTAATATCAGAGGGCGCTATTGCCGTAGAAATGGGAAAAAGTATTAATGAAGCTGTTGCTGCCAATAAAGCATCAAAGGGCGAGGATAACAGTGATTATATTAAAGCGGCAAATAGTGTACAGCTTTTAGAAGCCGAGCCTTTTGACAATTCGGAAACAGCAGAAGATGAAACCGAGGTATCATCAGAAGAATTAATAGCAGATGAAACTGAGATATTATGGTCAGAATCAAATGAAAATGCCGATTTAAGTACTCTCGCAGGTGCAAAGCAGGCATTTACGGGTATTAAATCCGATAGAGTAAAACCAAAGGCATCAATGGATATTATTGACCAGTTTGAACAACTTCAAGCGTATCAGGATATTGCCGATACAATTTCCGATTCTATGACAGGTGCAATGCTTAAGGTTGACTTTGCGGAAAACGAAAATGATAAGTATATTGAAATTGTACCGATCAATAATGATGAAAGTGACAGTACAAGAATATTTAATATTACAATAGGCGACCCTGAAGGTAACTATACCGTAAGTGCATATTCTACCGCTGTTGCAAAAATTGTTGATGATGAAGAAAAGGTGCCGGCTAAGGTATCCCTTGCATCTTCAATGGTAACTCCTGATACAGGTAAGGATTATGCAAGAATTACCATTATCAGAGAGGGCGGTTTAAACGACCTTGTATCTGTAATGATTAAGAGCAAAAGTGATACGGCTATGTCAGGCAGGGACTTTTCTCCCGTATCGGCAGAAGTAGTATTTCCTTTTGGTGTTACACAAAGAACTGTGGATATACCTGTTAATACAGAATATATTACGGAAGAATCAAAGTTTGAGGTTTATATCGACACTCCCGTAAGTTGTGAAATAGGCGGCAACAGTATAACACAGGTTCTGCTTTATCCTTCAGCCAAGGATGATGAGGAAGTTTCCGCAGGAATAAGCAGCGGTGACTTGGATGAGGATTATGGTATAGAAGCCTATATGGATAATACAGGTTACAACAATAATCAGAGAGTTTATTTCCCAAGGGTTTATACAAATAACAACTCTACACGATATATAGAAAAAAAATCAGGTTTTA
>DBGCRA010000159.1:0-9190 GCA_048359195.1 Candidatus Gallispira sp. | reverse complement strand
ACTATGCTATATTGACATTGTAATATGAAAAACATATGTTAATTTTATTAAAAAGTCTAAATATGTAACTAAAATGTTTCAAATCTTAACACTTTTGAAACTTGATGCGTTTGTCCTGTGTTGTAATTTATTTTGATTGATTAATTTTCTATATTCTGTTATAATGTAGCAGATAAAAATAATTTAGACAGGGGATAATAAAATGTCAGATAAAATTATTGCCATAGATGCAATGGGTGGTGACAATGCTCCCATTGAAACCGTTAAGGGTGTTGTAACTGCAAGCAAGGCGGTTAAGTACAAGCTTGCTTTAGTAGGAAAAGAAGATATTATTAAATCCGAATTATCTAAATATGAATATGATAAAGATAAGATAATAGTTGTTAATGCAACTGAAGTTATTGAAAATTGTGAAACTCCGACAGAAGCTATTAAGCACAAAAAGGATTCTTCAATGGTTGTTGGTCTTAATATGGTTAAGGAAGGTAAAGCCCTTGCCTTTGTATCAGCAGGAAATACAGGTGCTCTCCTTACGGGTGCCACAATAATTGTCGGCAGAATTAAGGGAGTTAAGCGTCCTGCTTTAGGAACTATGCTGCCTACTGAGAAGGAGCGTGTGCTTATGCTTGATTCAGGAGCCAATGTAGATGCAAAGCCTGAATATCTGGTGCAGTATGCACAAATGGGCTCTGTTTATATGGAATTTGTTGAGGGAAGAAAAAATCCCAGTGTTGGACTTGTAAATATTGGTACTGAAAGAGAAAAGGGGAATGCTGTGGTTAAGGAGGCTTATGAACTTCTTGAACAGGCAAAGGGTATTAATTTTGCGGGAAATACAGAGGCAAGAGATATTACGCTTGGAGATGTTGATATTATTGTTTGTGATGCTTTTGTAGGTAATGTTATTTTGAAGGTAATGGAAGGACTTGCAAATACTGTTCTCAGAATTCTTAAAAAGACTCTTATGTCAAGTTTGAGAACTAAAATAGGTGCATTGCTTTCAAAGCCTGCATTTAAGAAAATGCAAAGTGAATTTTTTGAATATGATGATATTGCGGGAGCACCGTTCTTAGGGTTAAAGGGGCTTGTGGTTAAGGCTCATGGAAGCTCGGATTTTAAAGATATTGTGGGTGCAGTTAAGCAGTGCGAAAGGTTTATTGACGGTGATATTGTAAATAAAATAGCTGAAAGACTATAATTATTTAGCTTTTGGTGCACTTTGTCGTATTGAGTTACAAATTTTTTATTAAATTTTAAAAAATATACTTGTAAATTCTGCGAATATCTAGTATATTATAATAAACAAGCAATTAATGGATTGTTTGAAAAAAGTTAAGGAGGATTTTATAATGGAAGAAAAGATTATTTCAATTATTGCTGAAGAATTAGGCAGAGATGAATCAGAAATCACAGTTGATACTACTTTTGAGGAGTTAGATGCTGATTCATTGGATTTATTCCAGGTTATCAATACTTTAGAGGAAGAATTTGATGTAGAGTTTGATAATGATGAGTCTGCCGAAATTAAATCAGTTGCTGATGTTGTAGCTTGCATTAAGGCTGCTCAGGAATAATATTATAATATTTATTTGATGCCGCAGTTTAGCTGCGGCATCGTTATTTGTAAATAGATACATTAGCTTAATAGGTGTGGAGTATTAAGCTAATGTATCTATTCTTTGGAGGAATTATGAAGATTAATTATACTTTTAAGAATAGAAAACTCATTTCCACGGCACTTTGTCACAGCTCTTATGCTAATGAGCATAAGCATATAAATGAAAATATTGAATGTAATGAAAGGCTTGAATTTTTAGGAGATGCAATTTTAGGCTTTGTTGTAGGTGAATATATTTATAAAAAATTCAGATTATGGCCTGAGGGCAAGCTTTCTAAATTGAGAGCAAGTGTTGTGTGTGAAAATATGCTTAGCAAAAAGGGCAAGGAAATGGGAATTAATACGGCGCTTAAGCTTGGCAAGGGTGAGGAACATACAGGCGGCAGAGAAAGGGATTCTATTATTGCTGATGCTGTTGAGGCTGTAATAGGTGCTATTTATCTTGACGGGGGTATGGAGCCTGCAAGAAAGTTTATACTCGGTATGCTTGTGGAGGAGATTGAGGAAATTGCAAGTACTGTTCATATTCTTGATGCTAAGACAGAACTGCAGGAAATTATACAGAGAGACAGTCATGAGCCAATAGAATATAAAACAATAGAAGAAAGCGGACCTCCTCACTGTAAGTTCTTTGTTGTTGCAGTTTGCCATAAAAATAAAATACTTGGCAAGGGTAAGGGTCACAGTAAGAAGGAAGCTGAACAAAAGGCTGCCATGGAGGCTATTAATAAGCTGACAGGAAATATATAAATTAGAGTTTAGCTGATTGGTTACTTTATAAATCACTATTTATAGCCGTGCTAAACAAACGTGAAAGTTTTGCCGTCGAGGCACAAAACTTTCACGCAAATTCAAAGGCTTACCAATATTGAATCGGAAGAATTATCCGACAATGTGCAGCATTGCTTTTGCATTAGCAAAAAGTTCTGAATTGCCATTGTTGCAAACAGTTGCTTATATTTAAGAGAAAAGCCGCAACTGTTTGCAACACAAATATTAATTTATAATTCCGCTAACCTCTCAATAGCAACATAAATCTGTGATATTTGATACCAAGTGGCTAAATCCACAACACCTGTCTGAGACAGATTAAATATTTTCTGGAATTGTTTTACGGATTGAGCCGTATTTTCTCCGTAAATTCCGTCGACAGCAAGTTTAGATATGGCTGAATAAGTGTCGGATATTGTATTAAGCTGCTGCTGTATTGTTCTGACGTCATTGCCTGTTGAACCAATAGTAAGAGGTTCTCCGGGAAAGCTTAAAGGAACTCCCTGAACAAATTCAGCGGTGTCAATAAAAATATCATCACCATAAAAATATCTTAGTATTTCTATGGCTGAATAGCCCTGTCTTGCCAAATCCTCGCTGCCCCATTGTGTCATCCAGCCGGGGCATGTTACATTTTTACCGTCGCAGTATTGGGCAAAAAGAGGCTGTCTTTGTCCTTCTCGTCTTAAAAAGTTAGTAAACATTTCATCTACTATTTCACTTATATTTTCATATATTGTCCTGCCAAGACTAAAGGACTGGTCATAACGGGTTGAATATGTATATAAATGGTAAAATGAATTGTATAAAAAATTAAAGCTTTTTAAAGTTAATTGTAGCTGTTTTTCCGTTCCATACGACGGTATCAATAATTTCTTTTAATGTGTTACGAATAACAAGCATATCTTCGGGGACTTTTATTTCCTGTTTCAGTACTTCTGATTTTATTTTATTTATTAAATTTTCAATATGTTCAATTTCAAACTTCTCTTTGTCGTTTACTGCTTCCTGCTTGCTAATATGTTCAAGTTTAAGCTGAAGATTTTTTATGTCTTCATCAAGTTCGGCAACCTGTTTTGATATATATTTTTGTACTATTTCATCAGAAACTGCAATTTTCATAATCAGGTTGCTTATTGCAAGCTGCTTTTTTGATATTTCGGTGTTTATAACCCTTTTTTCTTTTTCAATATTCTTTACTAATGATGATTTGTTATTACTGCTGTTTTTAATATTTTTTATAATATTACTGTCATCATTTAACAGCTGTTCAATTTTGTCAATGATTTCAAGGTCAAATTTATCTCCCCGGATATTTTTTATATTACAGTTTTCTCTTGCTGATACACTTTTATTTTCGCAAATATAGTAAAATCTTTTACCGTTGTATGCTCCGTTTTTATCTAAGGCAACATTAGAGGGGCGCATATAGTCATCACAATTACCACAACGCAGCATTCCTGATAATATACCATGTACACCTATTGGTTTTCTTATTGTAAGTGAACGTCTCTGATTTATAATCTCCTGTGTTTTTATATAGTCCTTTGAAGTAATAATAGGCTGATGATAACCAACATATATTAACCATTCCTCGGGGGATTTTTCCACTGCCTGTTTTTTATTACTCTTAGTCAAAATCATTTTATGGCGCATATACACTGTAATACCGTATTTACCGTCAAATGAAGATTTAGGCATCATCATTTTACAGCCCAGTTTTTCAAAATAATTGTAAGCCTGTTCGTCAGCACTGCAATAACATGGATTAGTTAATATTCTTCTTATTGATATACACTTGTATGTATAGCCTGTATGATTGTAAATTGAATGCTGTGAATAATAGGTTTCAATTTTTTTTATGCTTTGCCATTCCAGATACTTTTTAAATATATCCTGTACCTGTTCAGCACGCTCTTTATTGATAACAAGAATATTATGCTTCTTTTTCTTACCTGTAGGGGCTGTTTCTTCTACTGACTGTTTTATATATCCGTCAGGTGCCTTACCCCCTAAAAAACGTCCTGTAGATGTCAGAGAGGTCATATTGTCAACAACACGCTCTCTGATTGTTTCACGTTCCATTTCAGCAAATACTGCGGATATGTACATCATAGCCTTGCTTGTGGGAGAAGATGTATCAAACTGCTCTTTAACGGATATAAAATCAACATTTAATTCCTGCAATTCCTTTACAAGACCTGAAAAATCTGCAACACTTCGACTTACTCTGTCAAGTCTGTAGCATATTATATGGCTGTAACCGCCATTTTCAATTTCTGATAACATTCTTTGGAACTGAGGTCTTGCCAAATTTTTACCGGAAAATCCGTCATCCTGATAGATAACGAGCTGATTGGCTTCTGCTCCGAGTATTGATTTTGCATAGTTTATACAGGTTTCAATTTGATTTGATATAGATTCTCCTTTTTCTGTGCTGACACTTTTTCTTGCGTAAACTGCAATTTTAAGTTTGCTCATAATATCACTCCCATTAAAATTTATGTAAAAATGAGTATGAAAATAACACTTTGTAAGGTAAGATACCGGCTCTATAAGAAATAAAGAAAAAATGTAAGGATATGTAATTATACAAGCAGTATTTTTAATAAGTTTAAGTGAGGTGATGCCTGTGGCAAAAGAGGCTGTTAAATATAATATTGTACTTGGTACAAATTCAGATGAGGATAATTTGGCAAAAGCCAGGGTGATTTATAACAAGCTTAAAGCGAAATTGATTTTGCGGGAAATTGAAAAATATCCGAAGGAAATGCAAAAAGAAATTATTGAACATATGTGTAAATAAAAAGATATATATTAATAAGGAGGATGAAAACTTTTTCATGATTTATCCTCCTTATTAATATATCAGTAAAACTTATAAAAATAAAAAAACTTAGTTTTTATGCTTTTTGCCTATGTTAAGAATCCAATGATGATTAAAATATATGTTGTTTCCGGATATTTCACAGTGGTTTATAATCTTTGGGAACAAAGAATTGTGACATATCTGCCTTTTCCATGGTTAACAATTTTACTTTTTTATCAATGCCTCCTGCATAGCCTGTCAGACTGCCGTTTGTACCTACTACTCTATGGCAGGGGATAATCAGTGAAATGGAATTATGTCCTACTGCATTGCCGACTGCCTGTGCTGACATTTTTGAAAGTCCTTTTTGTTTTGCTATTATTTCGGCAATTTTTCCGTAGGTCATAGTTTTTCCGTAAGGTATTGTCAGCATAATTTTCCAGACTGCTTTTCTAAATTCGGTAGTCTTCATATAAATAGGCGGAGTAAAGTCGGGTGCCTTGCCGCTGAAATATGTATCTAACCATTTATCGGTTTCATAGAAAATCGGAAACTCTTTTTCTTCATATTCTTTGGAAAGTGTATCTGCAAAGTATTTCTGATTATCAAACCACAGTCCTATTAATTCTTTTCCATTGCTTGCCAGTGTAATACCTCCGAGAGGAGAATTGTAATGATGAGTATATTCCATTTTATACCTCCATAAACTGATTGGAATCATTAGAGGCTTGTATTCTATCCGTATTGCTGTATGAACGTATAACAGAGCAGACTGTTATTTGATAGCTTTCAAACAGTTTTCAATGTTGCAAGGGCTTTTTTATCCGACATCTGTTCTGCGGTGTTGAAGTTAAACTTTTCATTCAGAATTTTAGCGGTTCTTTTTCTTCACATACAAAAAACAATCTCTTAACCTTCTTTACGGATAGCTCAAGCTATAATATAATTATATCGCATATATGGCAGAATTAATATTAAAATATTGCCAAAAATCATTAATATATCTCCAAAATGGAAATGGAAAAAATATCAAAAAAATTGTTAATTCCTCTTGACTTAAAGTAAACTCTAAGTTGTATAATTATGATATAAAAGCTTTCCTCGCAAAAGTGGGGCAAAGAAAAAAGGAAGGAGATTGATTATATGGCTTATTTAGGTGAAGAAATTAAAAAGTTGGGTTTTGGTCTTATGCGTTTACCACAGCAGGAGGGTAAAATAGACATTGAACAGACTAAGAAAATGGTTGATATGTTTTTGGAAGCAGGCTTTACTTATTTTGATACTGCCCGGGCTTATGCAGGCAGTGAGGATGCAATAAGACAGGCACTTGTTGAGCGTTATCCAAGAGATAAATTTCAGCTTGCAACCAAAAATGCCGCATGGATAAACTGCAAAACAAGGGAAGAAGCTATTGCACAGTTTGATACATCATTAAAGCAGACAGGTGCAGGATATTTTGATTTTTATCTTTTACATAACCTTGGCGAAAGCAGAACAAAGTTTTTTGATGATTTTGATATGTGGAGCTGGGCACAGGAAAAGAAAAAAGAGGGACTTATTAAGCATATCGGATTTTCTTTCCATTCAACTCCAGAGGAGCTTGAGGAAATACTTAAAAAGCATCCCGAAATGGAGTTTGTTCAGTTGCAGATAAATTATGCCGATTGGGATAATCCTGCAATTCAGTCAAGAGGCTGTTATGAAGTGGCAAGAAAGTATGGCAAGCCTGTTATTATTATGGAACCTGTAAAGGGTGGTCTTCTTGCCAATCCGCCTCAAAGTGTTAAAGATATTCTTAAAGATGCAGAACCTGATTCTTCCGCTGCATCATGGGCTGTACGTTTTGCAGCTGATTTGGAGGGTATAATTACTGTTTTGTCAGGTATGAGCAACATAGAGCAAATGGATGATAATCTTTCATATATGAAGGACTTTAACGGTCTTGGCAATACTCAGAGGGAAGTTCTCAAAAAGGCTCAGGAAACTCTTAACAGTATACCCCTTATTCCATGTACAACCTGCAATTACTGTGCTAAGGTCTGTCCAAAGGAAATTGGCATTTCAGGTTCACTTACTGCTATGAATATGCTTACTTTATATAATGACAAGGCACAGGCAAAGCATCAGGAGGAGTGGCTTGTAGGGGGTCATGGCAAAAAAAGAGCGTCTGAATGTATTAAATGCGGCAAATGTGAGGCGGTATGTCCTCAGCATATTAAAATCAGGGATTGTCTTGATACGGTTTGCAAAGAGCTGCTGTAAAAATTTATACATTGTCTAAAAATTATGCAGACGGATAAAAATATGAAACAAAGACTGGAATCATAAACGTTGATTTAACCGACTAAGTAAGTCCCCTACCTCTTAGAGGGTACTTATTATTGTATTCATTGGGAGTACAAGCTCCCAATGAATACAAAGGCATTGCAGATGCCGTCGGTTATGAGTATGTTAAAAAACGAAGTTTTTTAAATTTTACGTAGCGTAAGCGGAGTACGAATATCTTTGACATGACAACAAGGTGTTGTTAAAAATGCCCTTATGAAAAAATAAAGTGTAAAAGGCGGTTTTTGTAAAAGGAAACCGCCTTTTATAAAAATGGAGGTTATTATGAACCTTAAAGATTTTTTTGAAGAAAATAATAAGATAGCTCTGGGATTTTCAGGCGGTACTGATTCATCATATCTTTTGTATGCAGCAAAAAAATATGGTGCCGATATAAGAGCATATTATGTAAAAACTCAGTTTCAGCCTGAATTTGAGCTTGAAGATGCAAAAAGGCTTGCAAATGAAGCAAATGTTAAAATGACGGTTTTATATTATGATATTTTACAGTATGATGAAATAAGATTAAATTCCAAAAACAGATGCTATTATTGCAAAAATAAAATATTTGGATTAATAAAAGAACAAGCGTTGGCTGACGGATATTCAACAATAATTGACGGCACAAATGCCTCTGATGATGCGGATGACAGACCGGGGATGAAGGCTCTTTGGGAGCTTGAAGTAAAATCACCTCTCAGAATGTGTGGTTTGACCAAAACAGATGTGCGCAAACTTTCAAAGGAGGCAGGAATATTTACATGGAATAAGCCTGCTTATGCCTGCTTGGCAACGAGAGTCAGCACAGGAAATGAAATAACAGGGGACAGGCTTTTGAAAATAGAAAAAGGCGAAAATATTTTATTTGATATGGGCTTTACCGATTTCAGAGTAAGAATGTATTATAACGCAGCCAAATTACAGTTTAAAGAAAGTGAAATGGAAAAAGCCTTTAATATGAAAAATGAAATTTACAACAGACTAAAGGTCTGTTTTGATGATATATTGATGGATTTGAAAGGAAGGCAGAGCAATGAATAAGAGAGAAATTAAAAATTTGTTTGCAGATGTTGCAGATGGGAAAATATCCCCTGAAGAAGCAACGCTGAAGCTTAAAATAGAACCTTTTGAAGAACTTGGCTTTGCCAAAGTAGATCATCACAGAGGTATAAGGCAGGGAACAGGAGAGGTTATATACGGTGCCGGTAAAACTCCCGAGCAGATAATTGAAATCTCAAAGTCATTAATTAATTATGGTCAGAAAAATGTACTTATAACAAGGCTGTCTAAGGAAAGCGCCAATATTATAAGCAAGGATATGGATTTAAAATATTATGAAATTGGAAATATCGGCATTTTGGGAGAAATTTCACAGCCTGAAACCGAGGGTACCATACTTGTTGTAACAGGGGGTACAAGTGATATGCCTGTTGCGGAGGAGGCTGCCCTTACGGCTGAATTTTTGGGAAATAAGGTTGAAAGGCTTTATGATGTTGGAGTTGCAGGTATTCACAGGCTTTTGGCTAAATCGGAAAGTATAATGAGGGCTAAGGTTATTATTGCCATTGCAGGAATGGAGGGTGCTCTTGCAAGTGTTGTGGGAGGTCTTGCTGACTGCCCTGTAATTGCAGTACCTACAAGTGTTGGGTATGGTGCGTCTTTCGGCG
>DBGCRA010000158.1:0-14730 GCA_048359195.1 Candidatus Gallispira sp. | reverse complement strand
ACGTTTTGGATGCAAGCCTTGCTTATTTTATCAATCCCATAATTACGGTTATTCTTGGCTTTATTATATACCGAGAAAAACTTACTGTTATGCAATGGATTTCTGTTATAGCTGCATTTATTGGTATACTTGTTCCTATAGTCCATGAAAACACGCTGCCTTATCTTGCACTTATAATCGGAGGTTCTTTTTCTCTTTATTCCGCATTAAAAAAGAATATAAAACTTAACAGCGAAATTTCCAATTTTATGGAAACGCTTGCTGTTACCCCAATAGCTCTTTTTGTAATAATGTATTTTTAATTTCAGGGAATAGGAAGCATTGGTATATTAAGAGGTTGGCAGTTTATATTGCTTCCTCTTTCAGGCATTGTTACTTCAATACCATTACTCCTGTTTTCTGCCGGTATAAAGAATATTTCAATGTCCTTATCGGGTATTTTAATGTACATAAATCCAACACTGCAATTTTTAGTTGGCATTCTTCTATATAACGAAAAACTGACAACCGTAAATATAATCACATTTATTTTTGTATGGGTTGCCTTATTACTATTTATAATCAGTAATAAAAAATCAGCGAAAGCGAGTAATTAAAATGAACATTTTTTATGATTTTTTAAAGGAAAACAAGAATTTCAACAAATTAAAAAATTATATATTAAATAACAATACACCTGTACTTGCTACAGGTGTTATTGACACGCAAAAAGCACATCTCATAGCCGGTATTAATGAGGAATTTAATAACAGCACTATTGTAATAACCAATTCCGAATTAAAAGCAAAGGAAATTTATAACGACCTTAAATTCTTTATGAAAGATAGGGTTATGCTCTACCCTTCAAAGGATGTTATTTTCTATTGGGCAGATGTTAAAAGCCTTGACATTATAAAACAGCGCTTTGATATAATTTCAAAAATTATAAACAACGAAAAAATTACTGTTGTCCTTTCAGCCGAGGCACTTTTTGACAGGCTTGTACCTCTTAATATCTTTAAGGAATTTATATTTGATATAAACACAGGTGACAGCATTGATTTAAATGAGCTTTGTCAAAAACTTGTACTTATGGGTTATGAAAGATGTGAAATGGTGGAAGGTCAGGGACAATTTGCTTTAAGAGGCGGTATTTTTGATATATATTCTGCCGTAAGCAGTCATGCAGTAAGAATTGAATTTTGGGGTGACGAAGTTGACTCTATCAGAATTTTGGATACAGTTTCACAGCGTTCAATAGAAAACACAAAAACTATTAAGATTTATCCAATGCGAGAGCTTGTGTATAAAAATGAAGATGTTGAAACTGCAATAAATGACATAAATGCTGAGCTTCAAGGCTTAAAGAAAGCTACCGACCAACTTAAAATAACAGTTAATGAAGCTATTGAAAGACTTGATACTCAAAAGAGTTTCAGCGGTGTTGAAAAATATATTACTTACTTTTATAAAAATACTTCTACATTAATAGATTATTTTGACAGACCAATTATATATGTTGATGAGCCTAACAGAATCAGGGAACACTGCGAATTTATTACAAATGAATTTGTCAACAGTATTGAGAGCAGAATTGACAAGGGGTATATGCTTCCAAATCAGCTTAAAATGATATATACCTATGACGATATTATAGGTAAAATTGAAAAAAGTACTTCCGTACTTATGACAAGCCTTATGTCTACATTAAGAGACTTTAAGCCAAAAGAGCTTGTGGATTTTCAGGTTAAAGCTACATCTCTTGTTAAAAATGACTTAAATTTAATTTCAGATGATTTAAGCTATCTTTGCAAAAATGATTACAGAATAATATTCCTTGCAGGAGGTCATACCCACTGTGAAAGAATGCTGACAGAACTCCACGAAAGGAATATAAATGCCGTATATCTTGAAAACATTGAGGATGCCGAAATAGAAAGAGGCATAGTATATATAACAAGAGGAAGTCTTTCTCACGGTTTTGAATACGTAAGAAATAAATTTGCAGTAGTATCAGAAAAAGATGCTTTTGGCGAAAACAAAAAAAACAAAAGAAAAAACAGAAACAAGAGAAAAGACGGAGTTGCTATACAGAATATATCAGATCTTAAAGTTGGTGATTATGTTGTCCACGAAAATCACGGTATAGGTATATTCAAAGGAATTGAGCAGATTATAACCGACGGAATAAGCCGTGATTTTATTAAAATAGGCTATGCCAAGGAGGATGTTCTTTACGTTGCCATAAGCCAAATGGATATGGTACAAAAATATATCGGCGGTGAAGCAACTAAGCCTAAACTTAACCGTTTAGGCAGTACAAACTGGGAAAAAGCCAAGGCAAGAGCAAGACAAGCGGCATTTATATCCGCAAAAGAGCTTGTGGAACTTTATGCAGAAAGGCAAAAAGTTAATGGCTTTAAGTACTCTCCCGACACCATATGGCAAAAGGAATTTGAAGAGGACTTTGAATACGATGAAACTGATGATCAGCTTAATTCAATAGCAGAAATTAAGGAAGATATGGAATCAGGAAAAGTTATGGACAGACTTCTATGCGGTGATGTTGGCTTCGGTAAAACAGAGGTTGCAATAAGGGCCGCTTTTAAAACAGTTCAGGACGGTAAACAGGTTGCATATCTTGTACCTACTACAATTCTTGCAAGACAGCATTATATGACCTTTGTTGAGAGAATGGAAAATTATCCCATAAACATAGAAATGATGTCCAGATTCAGAACACCTAAACAGCAAAAAGAAACTATTGAAAATCTGAAAAAAGGAAAAACAGATATTGTAATAGGTACTCACAGAATATTAAGTAAGGATATGAGCTTTAAGGACTTAGGCCTTGTTATTATTGATGAGGAACAGAGATTTGGTGTAAAGCACAAGGATAAGTTAAAGGAACTCAGAAAAAATGTAAATGTTCTTACCCTTTCAGCTACACCTATTCCAAGGACTCTCCATATGAGTATGACAGGTATAAGAGATATGAGTGTTCTTGCCGAACCTCCTGATGACAGAATACCTATACAGACCTACGTTTTGGAATACGACCCTGAATGTGTAAAGGACGCCATACACAGAGAGCTTGCCAGAAACGGTCAGGTTTATTTTCTACACAACAGAGTTACAAATATAGCTGAAACTACAAACAAACTTCAGGAACTTGTGCCTGAAGCACGCTTTGCCTTTGCCCACGGACAAATGAGCCAAAGAGAGCTTGAAGATATAATGATGGACTTTATGGACGGAGAAATTGACGTACTTGTGTGTACAACAATTATTGAAACCGGTCTTGATATACCTAATGTAAATACAATAATTATATCAAATGCCGACAAAATGGGCTTAAGTCAGCTATATCAGCTAAGAGGACGTGTAGGTCGTTCCACAAGAACAAGCTATGCATATCTTATGTATGCAAGGGATAAGGTACTTAACACCGACGCAGAAAAAAGACTGCAGACGATTAAGGAATTTACTGAGTTTGGTTCAGGCTTCAGAGTTGCTATGAAGGATCTTGAAATAAGGGGTGCAGGCAATCTTTTGGGAGCTGAACAGCACGGACATATGGATTCTGTAGGTTATGAGCTTTACTGCAAGCTTTTAAATGAAGCTGTTATGGAATTAAAGGGTGAAACTATTTCTACCGAATTTGAAACTCTTATTGACATCAAATTAAATGCCTTTATACCTAATGCTTATATTTCAAATGAAGACCAAAAACTTGAAATGTATAAAAAAATATCCCTCATTTCCAACCTTGATGATTATTATGACGTTCAAGAGGAGCTGGAGGACAGATACGGAGATATACCAAGGGCAGTAAATAACCTTATAGAAGTTGCTTATGTTAAAACTCTTGCCCATAATATAGGTGCAACCAATGTAAAGCAGATTAAGAATAAAGTGCTTATTTATTTTAAACCGGACGCCAATGTTGCAGGTGAAAAACTTATGAAACTTATAACCGAAAGCAGAGGCAGACTTCTCTTTACCAATACAGGAGGAAACCCTTACATTACCTATACATTAAAAGATGAAAAGCATATTTTAGAGGAGCTTAAAGAGCTTATAAAGGGAATTTCACAATAAGTGTATTGTTAAGATAAAATTCAAAAGCATTTTGCGTCAGCACAAAGTTTGTCTGTTATATTATGTTTAATAATATAACAGACAATTACTTTATATATGCACAAAATAAATATCTGACAGATAAAAACTCGTTTTTGCGGTCAAAAGTACTGATAAAGACCTTTCCAAAATGAATACCCTATTATTACACTGCATATAATAAACCAAAATAAAATACGGTGTTTTATATGAAAAAATGTACAAATCTTTTTCTTTTATCAATTTTTGCCTGTCAGCTGTCAGAATGTCTTTCCTCCGACGAATTAAATATACTTTCAGCAGATTTACAGGTTCTGGGAGATATGCTGGCATCTATTTCAGCAAGAGAGTCGGAATAATTACTTATTGCATAAATAAAATCCCTGCTGAAAAAGCTAACGCTCATTCAACAGGGAATAAATCAATTAAGTATTATTTCTGAAAAAATTTGATACCTCGATTTTAAACCATCCTAAATTATAATTAAATGTTTTTATTAATCTTTTCCATATCTTTCTGAAGTCTAAATTTGATTTTAGGAGTTAATCCGCCTGTCATTTCAATAAGTTTGTCCTGACCAATAACATTCACTAAATTTTTTATTAATTTAGCATACGCTTCTTTATTATGATAATAAATAAAAATTTTAGTATTCTTACGCAATATTATATCTTTAAGAATATCTTTATCAGTTTTATCCAAAGAATGTCCAAAAAAATATACATTAAAATCTAAGTATGATTTATCCAACCACTTTTTATAATCAGCCCCCGTTGACTTATATATTCTCTGAAAATATTTTTTAAATTCAACATATTCAAGTTTTGTATTTCTTTCTTCACCCTCTAAATATTCATCTATTCCCAGTACCATATTGTTCACATAATTATCTTCATTATTAAAATTAATATTTCCGTGTATGTAATAACATTCAACTGTATTTTCATCTCCATACAATTTATTGTATGTATTGGTATAATTAAAAGATATTACCGCATCAATCTTCAAATCTCTGATATCAGGAGAAATACGGTTTGGTTTTGTTTCACTGATATAGCATCTTAAATAGATTTCTAAAGCATCAATTAATCCATTTAAGTGATTAAGCAATAAATTAGAAATTTCCGAAGGTTTGCATCTATATTTATTCAAAACCTCTGCAAGATTCGGTTCACGAACATATAGTTTATTTATATCATTATTTAGCGTGTCTAAAATTTGCACAACATTAGAAATCTCTTTTTCAAAATCTATCCATGTTTCTCCAATTGTATTACACTTCTTATTAAAATAGTCTATCCAAAGATTATCTTTAACAACATCTATAAAGTGTTTTTTTATACTAAACTCCCCTATTTTATAATCATAGGTAAAAATTTCTTTAATATTGAGCGTTGCCTTCTTTAAAATACTGTCGGTCTCAGCTTTTTGCTTTTTCTCTTTTAAGTATTCATTTACATTATTTATAAATTTCAAAAAATCCAAATATGTAGTTGATAAACCATGTGCCAAATCAAATCCATTACCAATAACTAAAATATCCATAATATTGCTCCTTAACATACTCAATAATTTAATAGTTGAAACCGGTTATGCTATAACAAATAAGGATGTGTAATATCAAAAAACATTTCTTAACATTAAATAATCCTTACAAACATAACAACTTAAAATTATAAACATCTTTTGCTTTTCATATTATTACCCTCTCATAAGGTAATAAATAAAACTATAGTAACAATACATTAAGTACACCTTTTATATATTTTAATTATATCAACAATATATCCTAAAATATATAGACAAAATAACATTTATTATAATATAATTTGACACTATATACTATGATAAAAAATCTTACCAATCCTAAATCCAATCATACAACCAAGTTCTGTCATTAATAACAAACAATCTCAAAAAAATATAACTTAAATCCAATCCCTTTTCATTACTCCTTAACAAATTTACCGTAAGACTTTTCAAGTTTCATTTTAATACTTCTCAACCAAAGTAAAAAACCTAGTAAACAAGCCAAACACAGCTCATTTACTAGGTTTAAAATATGTCACTTTTTATTTCTGAACAAGGTGAACAGCAAATCCGCCGAACTCTTCCTTTAAGTAAATAGAAGTAATCTTGCCATTCTTTTCAACAGCAGTTTCATAATCAAACTCGCCGCCCATAGCCTCAATATAATTGATAGCTCTGTCCATATAGTTGGTAGCGATAGCAATATGACCATTCTTGCCTAAGAACATCTGCTTTCTAACTTCAATACCCTTAGATGCAAATACTGCAGAATTGTGGTTATCGATTGGGAAGTTAAATAACTTGTTAAATCTTTCAGCAAGAGCCATAGCAGTAGCCTCATCCTCAGTATTTATACCAACATGTACCATTTCAAGACCAAGCATTGTAGCAACAGCTTCTTTACAAAGAGCAACGATTTCATCAAACTTGCCTTCGTCAATTAACTTACCGGGTACCATCCAGCTACCGCCACAGCAGATAATCTTATTATACTCTAAGTAGCTGTTTAAGTTAGCAGCACTGATTCCGCCTGTAGGCATAAACTTAAGAGATGTGTAAGCAGCAGCCATAGACTTAATCATCTTTAATCCGCCTGCAGCTTCAGCAGGGAAGAACTTAACAACCTCAAGACCAAGCTTAACAGCATGGTTAAGGTCAGAAGGATTAGCTGTACCTGGAGTAATAAGATAACCCTTTTCATTACAATACTCAACAATTTCAGGATCCAAACCCGGAGATACTAAGAACTGAGAACCTGCAGCAATGGCTCTGTCTGCCTGATCCTTAGTTAAAACAGTACCTGCACCAACAATTAATTCAGGAACTTCCTGAGCCATTCTTTTGATAGCCTCTTCAGCAGCAGCAGTTCTGAAAGTAACCTCAGCACATGGAATGCCACCTTCAACTAAAGCCTTAGCTAAAGGCACTGCCTTATCAGCATCATTGATAACAACAACAGGAACAATACCGATTGCACTTAATTTTTTCAAAACTTCATTCATTTTATAATACCATCCTTTCTGAATTTAGAAGTTTTATCTTCTTGTCTTAATTGTAACACACCTGTAATATAAAGTCAATATACAAGGAATTTTTTGAAAATATTTTTTTATGGAAAAAGTATTAAAACTTAATCATTTCCGCAATCATAATAACTAAAGGCAAGCTTAATGCAGACAGCAATGTTGACACAACGTAAAGCTCGGATGCATAGACAGCATTTCTGTTATATCTTATTGCAAACATTGTACCTGATGCTCCTACAGGACAGGCAATTTCAATAATAGATGTCATTGTAAGTACATTGTCAGCCCTAAAAAGTTTTAAAGCAACAGCACATATCACAGGAATAACTATAAGTTTTAAAAGACATACATAATAAAGCCTTATATTTTTAAGTGCCTTAAGTATATTTGACTGTGCCATTGTTACACCTGCTACAATCATAGCCATAGGTGTATTCATATCGCAAATATGTTGAAATGCCTCTGATGCTTCCTTAAATATCTGTATTTTAAAGCAAAAGCACAAAATACCCAACATAGCAGAAATGACACAGGGAGAAAATACTCCCTTCAATATAACTTTTTTATCGGTTTTGCCTGTCATAAGCATATAGCCCTGTGTCCACAAAAGCACATTAAATACCGCTATATATGACGCCAAATAAAATACGCCCTCCTGCCCAAAAAGTGCATTAATAATAGGTATGCCTATAAATCCGCAGTTTGAATAAATAGCAGATATTCTCTCAATTTCATAATCCTTTATTTTTCTGCCGATTGCTATGTAAGAAATAATTATTGCTATAATATGGCATATTACGGCAAAACCAATGGACATCCACAATCTTACAAAAAGCTCATGAGTATACTCCATTTGGAAACCCATAAAAATAACAAAAGGATTTACTACAAGCAAAAGTACATTTGATAATGTGGAATTGCCTTCTTTTGTAACAAGTTTAGTCTTATATGCAATGATACCAATAATTAATATGATAAACATTACTATCATTTTTCTAAATGAAATTATTGCCAGTTCCATTATATTTCTCCTTAGTTAAAAATAATTTCTTCAAATTTACCCTTCACAACATTTACAAGGTCATAAGGGTTAAGTATAATCTGTGAACCTATTCTGCCGCCGCTTATTATAATTTTATCCCACTTTTTTGCACTGCTGTCCACAACAGTTATATACTGTTTTTTCATTCCCAAAGGCGTACATCCGCCTCTTATGTAGCCTGTTATTTTATTAATATCTTTGACGTGTATCATTTCAACAGACTTTTCACCTACAGCCTTGGCAGCCTTTTTTAAATCCAGCTCCTCTGCAATAGGTATTACAAAAACATAATAATTTTTGCTTTTCCCCTCTGTAACAAGGGTTTTATATGACTGTTCCGGATTTTGACCGTTGTGCTTTGCAACGGTCAGACCATCTATAAATTCATCGCATTCATAGGTGTTTACCTCAAAATTTATTTTATTGCTTTCAAGTATTCTCATAGCATTAGTCTTAATATCCTTATCCTTTGACTTAGCCATTTTTCATTGTTCCTTTCATCATAATAATTTTTGTCCGTTTACAACTAATCTGAATCTTAAATTAAGTTTTTCTGCCGCCTTTTTGCAAAGGAGCATTCTTCCTATAAATATTTCAAAATAGTCCATTACTGAGCAAAATTCAGTATCTATTACAAGGGATAAAATTACTTCCTTTTTATCCTCAGTTATTACTATATCAGCCTCTTTTACGGAAAAATTAACCCTGTCATGAATATCAAATGTTGCAAAATCCCTATTCCTTACTCTTGTATACCTTACATCGCATTTATCCGCAAGTATAAGAGCTGCCGCAACAGGATTTACGGGAAATGCCGTTGCCTCATCGTGATTGCCTATTGCTGCTATAATATCAGCAATATCACAGGCATCAGCCCCAAGCTTTGAAAGTATTCTAAAAGCCATTACCGCACCGCTTTGAGCATGATCTATTCTGTTCACAACATTTCCTATATCATGCATATATCCGGCAATTTTGGCAAGCTCACATTCCCTTTCACCATAACCCAATGTTTTAAGTATATATTCTGACTTTAGCGCTACCTTAGTAACATGGGCAAAGCTATGCTCCGTAAAACCAAGAGCACCAAGACTTTCATCAGCCTTTTTAATATAGGTATTTAATTCTTCACATTTTTTAACAGTTTCAAAGGTTATCATTTTTTATCCTCTCCGTTATCTGCTGACATTTTTCATAAATCAAACGCGGCTCAAAGCCTATATTAAATCCTCCTTGCTCATAAAGAATTTTACCTCTCACCATTGTCATTATAACATTATCCTTGCTTCCACTGTAGACAATGTTTTTTACAATGTTATTTATTGGCTGCATATTGGGTCTTTTTAAATCCAGCATTATAATATCTGCATTTTTTCCCTCTCTGAGACAGTCGCTGTTTATACCCATAGCTTTTGCGCCTGTTGAACAAGCCATTTCAAGCACCTTTTCGGCAGGAGCAGATGCAGCATCCTTATTTACAAGCTTTTGCAATGCCGTAACAAGGTACATTTCTCTAAACATATCAAGAGCATTGTTGCTTGCAGGTCCGTCTGTGCCTATGGCAATATTTACACCTTCTTCAATAAGTCTTGCTATCGGTGCAACACCGCTTGCAAGTTTACAGTTTGATGCAGGATTTGTAACAACATAAATATTATTTGCCTTTATTATTTCAATATCCCCGTCACTTAAAAAATTACAATGAAAAAGTGAACCGCCATAATTTAATAAGCCCAAATCATTAAAAAGCTCCACAGGAGTTTTGCCGTGTCGTTTGATACACTCATTAACCTCCTTTTCTGTTTCAGCACAGTGAGCAGAAACAGGAGCTTTAAGCCTTTGTGAAATTTCAGCAATTTTATTTAATATTTGAATATCAGTAGTGTACTCCGCATGAAATCCAAGCTGATGGGAAATATTTTCACCATAATTATTATAAAATATATAATCTTCTTCAAGTTCTTTGGGACTGCTTACAAAATTATTCACAGCTCCGCATATAACAGAATTAAAGCCTGTTTCTTTAGAGGCTTTTGCAATGGATTCAGGCAGAAAATACATATCAAAGGCTGATGAAATACCGCTTGTTAAATATTCCAAAATCGCAAGCTTACTAAGCCATACTCCATCCTCCTCATTAAGTTTTTCCTCCATAGGGAAAACAGCTTCATTAAGCCACTTATCAAGAGGCAAATCATCGGCATAGGACCGCAAAAAAGTCATTGGTGAATGAGCATGGGCGTTTTTAAATGAGGGCATAATTAAGTTGCCCTGACAGTTAATTTCCCTTTCAAAGCTGCCTTCCTTATTATGTCCCATATATGCAATTTTGTCTTTTTTAACCCATAATTCACAGTTTTCAATTATATCAAAGCTGTTATCAAGGGTTAAAATTTTACAATTATAAAATCTTATCATACTGCATATACCGCCTTTACAACTTCCTTTATCAGTTTTTTAAATACAGGTGCAACTCTGTCTGCACACTCCTGTACTTCCGTATGGTCAAGAGGATTTTCAGTTACGCCGCTTGCCATATTTGATATACAAGAAATACCGCATACTTTAAAACCACAGTGATTGGCGACAATAGCCTCACATACAGTACTCATTCCTACAGCATCAGCACCCATAGTCCTGAGCATTTTAATTTCAGCAGGAGATTCATAGCTTGGACCTGTAAGCTGGGCATAAACACCCTCTTTAATATTAATATTGTTTTCCTCTGCAATTTTTTTAACCTTTTTACGAATTTCTTTATTATAAATATCTGACATATCGGGAAAACGAGGTCCAAATTCATCAATATTTTTTCCTATTAACGGATTTGGCACAAATGTTGAAATGTGGTCCCTTATAAGCATTAAATCACCGCATTTAAAATCAAAATTAATTCCGCCTGCCGCATTGGTAAGTATGAGATTTTCAGCTCCCATCATTTTCATAAGCCTTATGGGAAGGGTTGCCTTTTCCATTGAATAACCTTCATAATAATGTACTCTACCCTGCATGATGACTACAGGTACATTATCTATATAACCAAAAACAAATCTCCCCTTGTGTCCCTGAACAGTAGATACGGGAAAGTCAGGTATTTCATTGTAATTGACTATAGCCCTTGTATCTATTTCATCAGCCAAAGCACCAAGCCCTGAACCTAAAATAATTGCCGTTTCGGGTTTGAAATCAGTTTTTTCTCTTACAGCATTTAACATTATTTCATAATTTCTGTATTCCATAAACTCTCCCCTTTATAATATTCTGCAAATTAGTTCAAAATCAAAAAGATTAATTTAAATACATATCCTTCATATATTTTTTACCTGTCATTGTCTTAAATATACTGTCATATACTTTTTTGACAGCCTCTTCACTTTCATTGTCCTCATATATATTAACTATAAAATCAGCCTCAACCAAAATCTGATAATCCATACCTTCAATATTTTTATATGTATGATGATGCCCTACAAGAAAACAAACTCTTTCAATAATATCCCTATCAACACCCAAATCGTTAAGAAGCCTTGCAGCCTCGGCAGGACCTTCAAGCTCCTGATATTTACCTGCGGAGCTGTTATATTTTTCCTCACTTATTTTAATTCCTATGTCATGAACTATAGCAGCAATTTCAAGTATGTTTTGGGTTTTACTGTCAAGCACCTCTCCCTCGCCTATAGCCTTGGCAAAAGCATAAACTTTCATAAAATGATTAATTCTCTTTACGTCACCTTTATAATAATCTGTCATAGCCGTAACTATTTTTCCTGTCATACAACCACCTCCCTCGCATAAATATATATTTAGTATAAACCACAACTCAAATTAAATCAATATGATAAAAAATAATTTATATACTTGACTTTTGTGTCACTTTGGCTTATAATGTCTATAATATTTAAGTTATTTAGGTATAAAGACGTACTTTGCCAAGCAAGGTATGTCTTTTTTTATTTATCAGTTTTTATAAAGGAGGAAGGATTATGGAGCATTTACGAGAACAAAAAGAACGTGTAAATGAAACTCTGGACAGATATGGTGTTAAATTTAGTCTGTACAAAAACGGTCAGTTTATTGAGCAGCTTTTCCCATTTGATGCCATACCCAGAATTATTAAGGCAAAGGATTTTCAAAAACTTGAGAAAGGACTTATACAACGCTCTCACGCATTAAATCTGTTTTTAAATGATATATATTCAGATAAAAGCTATATATTAAGAGATAAAATTGTGCCTGAGGAGTATGTGTATAACGCTCCCGGATTTTTACCCCAATGTATGAATATTAAGCCGCCCCAAGGTGTTTATAATCATATTTCAGGTATTGATTTGGTTGAGGCACCGGATGACTGGTACATACTTGAGGACAATTTAAGAGTTCCTTCAGGGGCATCATATCCAATGATAGCAAGGGATATTACAAGACGTATTTCACCTGAAACCTTTGAAATTAACAAAATTGTAGACAACAGAAATTATCCCCAGCTTTTAAAATCTATGTTTGATGATGTAAACTGCGGAGATATAACCGTTGTACTTACTCCGGGCAGATATAATTCAGCATTTTTTGAACACTCATATCTTGCTGAAAAAACAGGCTCCGTACTTGCTTTTCCCGAGGATTTGGAGGTTATGGACAGCAAAGTTTATTACAAGACATTTAATTCCACACACCAGAGAGTCGGTGCCATTTACAGAAGAGTATCAGACGATTACATTGACCCTATGACCTTTGTTCAGGATTCGGTAATAGGTGTGCCTCACCTTATGGAGGCATACAGCAAGGGAAATGTTGCAATTATCAATGCTCCCGGCAACGGTGTTGCTGATGATAAGGGTATTTATTACTTTGTACCTGCAATGATTAAATATTATTTAGGCGAAGAGCCTATATTAAAGAATGCCCCCACATACATTCCTTATTATGATAATGACAAAAAATATATTCTTGACAATATTGAAAACCTTGTAATTAAGGATGTCAGCGAGGCAGGCGGATATGGTGTTATATTCGGAAGAGATTTAACAAATAAAAAACTTGAAGAACTTAAAAACATTATTAATGAAAACCCAAGAAGATTTATTGCACAGGAAATTATTAATTTCCTTGACTTACAGGTACTAAGCGACGATGGTCAGACTACTGTACCAAGAAAGGCAGATTTAAGAGCATTTGTTATCCACGGCAAAGATGTAAAGGTATGGAACAGCGGACTTACAAGATTTTCACGCAATCCTGATTCATTCGTGGTTAACTCATCACAGGGAGGAGGCTTTAAGGACACATGGATAATGTATCAGTAAACAAGGCAAACTGCTTATACTGGCTTGGAAGATATACGGAAAGAGCCTATAAGCTTTCACATATTATAACAGAATTTTACGACAGAATGGTAGACTATGACAGTACAGCCTATAAGGAATTTTGTGCAAGATTAGGCATTGAAATTGACGTAAGCGACAAGGAGAGTTTTTTAAAAACTATTATAAGCGATGAAAACTGTCCCTCAAGTATTAAAACATCAATGTCTAAGGCTTATGACAACTCTATTATTTTAAGAGAACAAATTGACACCGAAACAGTTGCTTATATACAGCTTGCTTATAACAATGTTACGCGATTATTTAATAATAATCATTGCAGAATATATGATTTACAGCAGGTTGTAGATAATCTTATGAGCTTCTGGGGTGCCGTTGATGACTACATAATTGATGACTATGTAAGAGATACAATTAAAGTAGGCAAGTACGTTGAAAGAATTGATATATTTACACGCTTTGACAGAAGTGAATACAAAATTAAAGGCTGCAAAAACAGACTGAAAAGATATATTCATCATTTGGATACAGACCATATATGCTATGATTTGGATGAAATACTTGAAAGCAGCGTAGCAACACCTGATGACATAGCAGCCTGTGTAGGTAAACTTTTTAAATAGGGAGGCTTTGTTATGAAAACTTATGATTTTGAATTTACTACTAAAATTGACTTCAGTCTTCCCGTAATAAACCATAACTTTGTGCTTAAATGTATACCTCACAACAGTTTTTGCCAAATGATATATGATGAAAAACTTACTGTTGAGCCTAATGCAAATTTTACAACAGGTAAGGATTCCTACGGCAACATAACCGTAAACGGCACAATTTTACCGGAACACACAAGCTTTATGTTTTCTGTTAAGGGCAAGGCATGTCTTGGAAAATACAAAATTATGGAGGAGCTTAACAGGGTATATCTTTACCCCGGCTCTTCTACCAAATTAAGCGACAATATGATTGCATTTTTAAAAAAGCTTAGCATTCCCGAAGGCACTGAAAATACTGTTAAGTTTATTTCCGAAACAGTATATAACTATATGACATATACAAAAGGAGTTACGGATATTAACACAACAGCAGCAGAAGCCTTTGAATTAAAGCAGGGAGTATGTCAGGACTATGCCCATATTGTAATTGCTTTTTTAAGAGAACTTAAAATTCCTGCAAGATATGCCGTAGGATTTATTGAAGGTGACGGCGAAACCCA
>DBGCRA010000157.1:0-5668 GCA_048359195.1 Candidatus Gallispira sp. | reverse complement strand
TAATTAAAGTATAGTTACATTATTTTGTTATTACATTAAATATAAAACGCACGCAACGTTATCATTAACGCACAAGTGCGTTTTTGAATATAGTAAAAGCACTCAACGTCATTTATGCTTTTACTCTTCAACTATTTCCCACTTACCTTTGACACCGTCCTTGCTAGCCCAATACGGTACTGGATCATCTTTTGGATAAAGATAATCTTCTGTGCTATCATCAATAACACGATAATAATCATTATCTTCAACGGTTGCTTCGTATATTTTGCCATCAGTCAACGAATCAACTCCAAAACTATCCCCAACGTATTTTAATTTCATTTATTATCACCTCTATACTTTAATTTCATGTAATATTGTATTCCATCAAGTTCATACCAGTGTACATCAAATATGTATTTGTCACTTTCTATTTTGCCTACTCTCTTTTTCCAGCCCTCGGGTTTTCCTCCAAATTCTGCAACCAATTTGTCAACAACTCTGATTTCAGTTTTAGAGCCTTTTCCTGCAATAGTTCTGCTATTTTCAATAATAGTTTTATCAGGTATAAACAACTTTTCTCCGTTAAGGATATATTGTAACTGCTCTTGTAACCAACCTTTACCCTTAACCTCAGACTTAAGCTCGTCCCACCTCTCGCTATTAGTATACTTGATTTTCTGAAATTCTTCAAGGTTTTTCGGAGCATTTTTGCCAAGAACAGCTTTATATTTTTCATACTGCTCTTTGTCGGCACTCTTATTCTTAGTACTCTTTTCGTAATAATCCCAAGTTTCCTGTCCCTTTTCCTTGACAAATTTGTCCTTCCATTCATTGTATGTCATATTCTTAACATAAACAGTTTTACCATTCTCATCTCTTGCTGCCCTCATTTCATCCTCAGCAAATTCATCATTAAAATACGGAACAGTAGTGCACCTGCAATTAGGATGGAATGGCGGAGCATTAACACCCTCGACCATATCCTTAACATCAAATACTTGTCCGTCCATACCACCACACTCAGAACAGGTTGTTGTATCTAAGGTGCCAAGTATCTCATACTTATCTACATCAAGGCTATTATAACAATCCTTTTGTGCTTCACTTGCAAAAAAGGCACTCTCGGTTATTACTAACCTCTGCGCCTTATATAAATCAGTATTCATTTTTTTAGCTATTACATTTGCAACAGTAATAGGTGCTGTACCTCTTGAAATTCCTTTAATAAGCTCCTGGTGCACAGTATTAACAAGCGCTTTCCTATTCTGCCATATCTTTTCTGAGAATGTATTGTCATCAGCCGTCCAAGGTTTTGATAATACCTTGTTAAGCTTGCCATCATCTATTTTAGCAAAAGAGAAGTGAGCACCTGTTTTCTGTGCTATTTCATAGGCATTTTTATAATTGCCCTCTGTATATATATCACCTAAAAGACCTTTCACTTTATCTTCTCTGCCACCGTAAAGCTCTTCTATTTTCTGCTGCATTTGAATTTTAAGAGCTTCAAGCCTTGATATATGATACCTTGCAGAAGCATTTTCAAGTTCCTTAGACCAATCTTTTGTAATACCATTTTCTTTGCCTGCTTTTATGTATTGATTAACATCCCATTTAAGTTCTTTCAGTTCCTTATTGTTAAGAATCCTTTTCGCTGCAACCTTATCAACGATACCATTATTATCAGCAAACCTCTGATACCACACAGCAACATCCTTTTCAATATCCTTAATTGTGTTTTTATATGCTTTTTCAAGCTCCTTGCAATACTTGTCGGCAGGCTCTAACAAAGATTTTTGTAATTCCTCCTGTCTTTTTTTCCAGTAATCATTACTTTTCTTCATTATCATCACCTACTTCATTATCAGGTGCATCTATTTTGTCATGAGTATGTTTAAGAGTGTCATCATATGAATCACCTGCTTCTGTTTCCCTCTGTTTTTTAATCCTTTCAAGCTCCTTCTGAATATCAGTAACCCATGGATGCATTGCTACAACAGTTTCATCCGATAACATATCAAGTGATTTAATACAGTTTTCAATAACCTCACTTTCATTAATGAGCATATCCCTGTTAAATATAAATTCAACGTCCTCACTTTCAAAGTTACCCTTGTTTGTGTGAGCTAAATAAGCATTTACAAACCACATAAGGCTTTTAAGACTTGACTGATACTCTGTCTCCATTTTGTTTGCATCAAGGTCAATATCCGAATACATACTTTGTATATTAAGCTGATTAGCATTGCTGCCAATTCTATCATCTTTAGCATCATAGCCCATAGCGTTCTCAATTATAGCCTTTTTAAGTAAATCAATGATAGTATTGTAATTTGTACTGTTTACCTCAATATTCAGAGTTTCAACACCGCCATTACTGCCATCGGCAGTTCTTACCTTTACTGCACCGTAAGCAGCTAAATTCCTTCTAAACTCACCAAGATTTTCACCGTCATAATTCTTAAGCACAAGAATTGTATTTCTGACGTCCTCTTGCATATTGTTATCAAAATTACTAAGCATTAGATTTAAAGCATCTTGTAAACTCTTTACTCTCTTTAGTAAAGGCAATTCGTTACTATCAGCTTTAAACGGTATGAGCGGTATCTTGTTCCATGACAATCCTGTATTATCTGCGTAAAAATAAGGCACCCTCCAGTCTGTACCATCGGGAATAAGACTTCCACCATCAAGTACAAATCTTGTAATGCCTTTTTTATCAAACACTTCAACTTTTGTTATTAACTTTTCTGTGCGTGGTAATTCTTCAACCATCTGATACACCCTTATGGCATAATCAAGCTCTGTATGCTCTTCATTACTCCAACCCGGTATAATCTGCCACGGCTTAAGTCTTTTAAACAGTAGCTTGCCTTTATTGTCATAGGTTACATATAACCAACCAATACCACAATTTAAGCTGTCCGTGCCAATCTTATTTATGAGCTTGTCAAAGTCTGCATTAAATATGTCTCCAAGCAGCTTAGTATAAGCATCATTTTCAGAGCTTACAACAATCTGCTTACCTAACAGATAATTCACTTTTTGGTCGACCATTTTGCTGTACTGATTATTGACAAGCCGCGCGTTGGGTAGATTGGTAACCTCTGTAAGTTCTCCATCCTCACCTATAACAGTCCTTTTTCTGTAAAGTATATCGTGCCTGCCCAAGTAGTAATCGTGTCCATCGAACATATCGTGACGTTTAGAGGAGTTTATAAATCTGTTAACTTCACGCTTTATAAACTCATTATCATTTATTTTACTCTCCGCACCATTGCGAATTAAATCATTTATATAGGGTGTCAACCACCCTTTGAATTGAAAATCAAACATTATTTCATCACCTCTATTCAAAACTGAATGTACTGCCTCTTATAAAATCCTCCAAAGCATATCTCATAGCGTCCATTAAATGGTTATAATCATCAACAGGCTTGTTTATGGGCTTACCGGTACTTTTATCCTTATCCCATGTATAATTACCAATTTCTCTGATAAAATTACCGCACTTAGGGCGTACCAGTATTTTAAAGTCCTGAATAAAATCAATACCGTTATTAATACTGTCCTTACCCTTTCTCGAAGCCCTAATGTGTCTTATTCCCAGTGTTCTCAGTCTGTCAATACTCTTAGGCTCTGCACAGTCAGCGGTTATTTTTTCTTTAGAATAACCCATTACCCTTATTTTATCCGCTATATCCTCATTACTAAGCCCGTTTTCGTATATCTCATCAAATACATACAAGGTTTTGTTTCCTTCATCAACCAAACCGCAAAATAAAGCCGTAGGGTCATTGGTATAACCAAAGTCCAGACCGAATACGGACTTAATACCCTGTAACTTAGTAACTTCATCAACTGAAAAAACATTTTCTTCCCAGTTTTCATATACAAGCCCCTCAGTAATGCCCCAGTTTCCAAGTCCTGCAACCTGATAGCGTCTGGGATTATTTTTTTTCATATCCTGAAATACCCTTAAATCCGCCTCATCAAGCCATTCATTGCACATATAATTGGTAGTCATTGCAAGTATATTGTCATCCTCAGCATCAAAGAAACGCTTTTTAAGCCAGTGATGTTCATTCCACGGGTTAAATGTAATGGTAATCTGCTTAAACAATCCTTCAGGAGTAACACCTCTTATAGATTCATCAAGCATATTAAAATCATCCTCCGATGTTATTTCGTAAGCCTCCTCAATCCAGCACCAACAAAGACAGCCAACATCAACAGTAATTGATGTAATTTTCAAAGGGTCATCAAGACCTCTGAAATATATTTTCTGTCCCGTTGGCTTATATGTTATTTCAAGAGGACTGAGCTTGCATTCAAAAAGGCTATCCACTCCAAATCTGTGAATAGCCCATTTAAGCTCTGTATAGCAACTATCCTTTAATGTACCGAATACCTTTCTTACAACAAGTAAATTAGCCTGTGGATATTTCATAATTCGGTATATAAAATTAAGAGCTGTAGTCTTTGACTTCTTGCTGGCACGACTGCCTTTACAGCAACGATAACGTCCTTTGAAATTCCAAAAATCCTTGTAACCTTTACCAACAACATCGGGAAGGTAAACACTAACCTTATTCACTCAAATCACCTTCCCCTGAGAATATGACCTGAGCAACTCCGCCAACCTCTACTTTATCGGTAAACAAGCCATATCTTTTACCTAGAAGCTCTGCCGCCTTAAGTCTGTCTCTTGCAGATACATCAATATCAATTACCTTTTGTATACCGTCACCAATCCAAATAGGAGTTTTTTCAGTCTGTTCTCCTCTCATCACAGAGGTCAGATGTTCCATAACCTCCGTTGCGTCTGCTATGTTGTTGCTTTTAATATTTCTCATCAGTTCGGCTATATAATTTTGCACTTCAACTTTTTTCAACAATCTCTGCCCTATTGAGTATGCCGTCTTTTCCGAATATCCTGCCCTGATTGCTGCCTGTGTGGCATTACAATCAACAATGTACTCTTCACAAAATCTTTTTTGTCTATCTGTCAATTTCATCAATGCCACCTCCTCAGTACAACATTTTTACAAAACAAAAAGCAACCCCTAAGTTTCAGAGTTGCTTTTGCCTAATTAATAGAAAGGAGTAATCCAAATGAACGAATTACCAATGCCAAATGTAAAAAAGTTTTGTTTTCAACTTTTTACAATATCATTATAACACAGAATAGTGTCGCATTCTATCGCCTATTTACATATCAGATATTTTCCTCAATATTCTAGCATGAATCTTATGTATATGCTGCCAACAATAATTTAAGTCTATACAAATATCCTCCCAACGCAATCCCTGAATGTACCTCTTACGCATAAGCCTCCTTTCAGTTTCATCCTCAAGCCCCTCAATGCACCTCTCAATCTTATATAATTCACAAAGTGCCAAGTCATACTTTTTCAAGTATTCTATTCTTAACTTATCAGCCCTTGCCACTAAATTACCGATACTATCATTCACACTACTGCCCTTAGGCATACCATCTATAACAACAGCCTTTAAGTTCTTTATATCATCCTCTAAATACTCTGCCTGTAGCCTTAGCTCCTCTGCCTCATTTTTTAAAGATATGTACTTCTCTAACTCCGCTTTATTCAAAAAACCACCCCTTGACTTACCATTAAACAACAGTTATAATAATATTGTTGATACACCATTGCTCTTTGACTTA